>NZ_MJEH01000003.1 GCF_001742425.1 Bacillus solimangrovi | reverse complement strand
GGTAGATACATTACGAGAAATTTCTGAAGGATCTTTACCTTCTTCATGAATAAGTGGGCGAAGTCCAGTCCAACTAGACTCAATATCGGCTTCTGTTACTCGAATAGATGGGAACATAAAGTGAATTGCGTCTAACACATATTCTTTATCTTCTATTGTCATTCGTGGGTGTGCAAGATTATCATTGTAGGTTGTATCCGTCGTGCCTACATACGTTTTACCATCGCGTGGAATCGCAAATACCATCCGTCCATCAGGTGTATCAAAATATACAGCTTGTTTTAGAGGAAACGCGGATTGATCAAAGACGAGATGGATTCCTTTTGTATGATGCAACGTTTTACCTTTTTTCGATTTATCTTTTTCTCGTAATGTATCTACCCATGGACCTGTAGCATTAACAATCTTCTTCGCTTGAATTGTAATTGTGTCTGCATTTAATTGGTCAGCTACATTTACACCAACTATCTTTCCAGATTCATATTTAAAACTTTCTACTTTAGCATAATTTAATACTGTTGCACCATATTCAACCGCTTTTTTTAACACTTCTATCGTTAAACGTGCGTCATCCGTTCGATACTCGACATAATATCCGCCACCCTTTAATCCTGATCTCTTCAGGTTAGGCTCTAAATTTAACGTTTCTTCACGCGTAAGCATAGACCGTCTTTCAGTTCGTTTTACTCCAGCTAAATAATCATAGACACGCAATCCAATAGACGTACTGATTTTCCCAAACGTGCCATTTTCATATATCGGCAACATCATCCACTCTGGTGTTGTTACATGTGGACCATTTTCATAAACGATCGCACGTTCCTTCCCTACTTCAGCAACCATTTTCACTTCCAGTTGTTTTAAGTATCGTAATCCACCGTGTACCAACTTTGTAGATCTACTCGATGTTCCTGCAGCATAGTCCTGCATCTCAACAAGAGCTACATTCATACCTCTACTCGCTGCATCAAGTGCAATCCCTGCACCTGTAATGCCTCCACCGATCACCAACAAATCATAATCACGCTCTGATAACTGTCGTTTTATACTCCCACGTTCTAAGCTTGAGATTGTAGATTGCATATGTGATTCCCCCTTCGTTCTATTACTATTTATATCCAAACAACAAATAAAAAAAAACCGTAACAAGCCCTAGAAATAATAATTCTAGGGAGTTACGGTTTCTCCATGTCTCCAACCTATATATTAACTTAAATTCAGTATAGCATGCGCTTACATAGAAAGCTAGCTTACTATAATTATCTAAATTTACTTACATTACTTATAAATCATCGTTGCACGTACAGCCTTTTTCCAACCATCATAAAGTTCTTCACGTCGGTCAAGCTCCATAACTGGTTCAAATTGTCTCTCAATTCTCCACTGTTCTGCAATTTCATTTTTGTCTCTCCAGAAACCTACTGCAAGTCCAGCAAGATACGCTGCACCAAGAGCAGTTGTCTCATTAATAACTGGACGCTCAACTGGCACATTCAAGATATCACTTTGAAATTGAGCTAAGAAATTGTTTTTAATTGCGCCACCATCAACACGTAGTGTTTTCAACGAAATTCCCGAATCCTTCTCCATGGAACCTAATACATCCTTCGTCTGATACGCAAGTGATTCAAGTGTAGCTCGTACAAAATGCTCTTTCTCAGTTCCTCGAGTAAGACCAAATATTGCACCACGTACATCACTATCCCAATATGGTGTACCTAATCCGACAAATGCAGGAACAACATACACACCATCTGTTGAGGGAACCTTAGAAGCATAAACTTCACTATCAGCTGCATCTTTAAACATCCTTAATCCATCACGTAACCATTGAATTGCTGAACCCGCTACAAAGATACTGCCTTCGAGTGCATATTCTACTTTGCCATCAACACCCCATGCAATTGTTGTTAACAAACCATGATCTGATTTCACTGCTTTTTCTCCAGTATTCATAAGCATGAAACAACCAGTACCGTATGTATTCTTCGCCATGCCCTCTTCATAACATGCCTGACCAAATAATGCAGCTTGTTGGTCACCTGCAGCTCCTGAAATCGGAACATTCTGACCAAAGAAATGGTAATCTACTGTATCAGCATACACCTCTGAAGATGAACGTACTTCTGGTAACATCCCTTTTGGTACATTCAAGATTTCAAGCAACTCGTCATCCCATCGCTGTTCATAAATGTTATACATTAATGTTCGGGATGCATTGGAATAATCAGTTACGTGTGCTTTTCCACCTGACAGCTTCCAAATTAACCACGTATCAATTGTTCCAAATAATAGGTCTCCTTTCTCTGCTCTTTCTCTTGCTCCTTCAACATTATCAAGAATCCACTTCACTTTTGTACCAGAGAAGTATGCATCGATTAACAACCCTGTTTTTTCACGAAATAAATCATTAAGTCCTTGCTCCTTCAGTTCGTTACAAATATCAGATGTTTGGCGTGATTGCCAGACGAGTGCATTATATACTGGTTGACCTGTATGTTTATCCCACACGACTGTTGTTTCACGCTGATTCGTAATACCGATACCAGCAACTTGCTCAGCCTTTGTTCCTGATTCAGATAATGCACCCGCAATAACAGCTAGAATTGAACTCCAAATTTCATTCGCATTATGCTCTACCCATCCAGGTTGTGGGAAATATTGTGTAAATTCTCGTTGTGACGTATGAACAATTTCACCTGCTTTGTTAAAAAGAATTGCACGTGAGCTTGTTGTACCTTGATCAAGTGATAAAATATATTTCTTTTCCATTTTGATTGCTCCTCTCATCTATATTATATCTTCGTTAATCTAAGTAACTATCCCTTTAATCTTCACTAATCGTTCTAGGTTCTAGTGCCCTTTAGAAATAAGCTGTTGATTAGATGTTTCTACACTGTCAGATCGTGTAATTCTAACTAATAAGATCATACTTAGGACACCCATTAAACCGATTATTGTAGATATCATATACGTCTCGATCCATTTACTAATGATAATGAATAGACCCGCAGTACTTACACCAACGATTGAAGTAATGGAGTAAAATGCCATATATGTACTTCGCGAATCATCTGGAACCATATTTGCTAAAAGTGTTTGTTTCACTGGAATATGCATTAATTCCCCTATTGATGCAATGAACATTGCTAGTAGTAGTATTAATGGCATATTACTAAAACTGATAATCGTATAACCGATGAAGTAGAGAAATACGCCACTAATTAAAACAGCTCGATCTTTAACATGTTGCATAATATAAGAAACTACTATTGTTAAGCATACAACTAATATTGTATTTTCTGATTTCAAAATACCTACTAGATTCATTCCATCTACTTCAAAAGGAAAAAACGATATTATTTGTACAGGAGAATCAATTTCATTAATCAAACGAATTCCAATTAAGTTTGTTAACTGCTCCTCAGCAGATAAAATGAATAAGTTAGCTATCGCTAATGCAACAAATGATTTATGCTTCATAATACTTCTATATGAAGAGAAGAAGTCCAAGATGTGGGTTGATTTTTTTACTTTTGATGAACGATGAATTGTTGTTTGGACAGGCTTGTAAGTTTCTTTAATAAACATAATCGTAAGAATAAGAGAAAGTAAAGTAAAGAGAGCTACTCCTATAAATAAGTAGAAATGATACTCATAGAATAGAAAAGCACCAGCCATTGCCCCAATTGCAGCTGCTAAGTTTCGTAACCAGTACGAATATGTATAGATTAATTTTCTATCGTTTGCATCACTAATATCTATAATAAGTGCTTGGTAAACAGGTTCTGCCGCTCCTGTACTTAAATGAATCAATACAAACAATAAAAATGTTACATAAGGAAGGTTGAACCAAGGGGAATTAACCACTGCTGCACAAATAAATCCAATAAATACGATCGTTTCTGCTAAAACGATGACTTTCTTACGCCCTATTTTGTCAGATACATATCCACCTAAGAAAGAACCAACGACCGTTGCTATCATGACACCTAAAAACATGAATCCTGTAATAAGGGTTCCTACTTGAGTAGAAAAATAGATAACTAAATATGGTGTCACCGACATCGTTGCCATCGTTGTTATAAATAACAATATAAGCCTTAATTGAATGGTAGAGTTAAACTTCAAAAAACCCACTCTCATCACCCCTTGATTATAATAAAACCATGCTCCTTAACACATGTTAACGATGAATTTCTTCGTGATGATTGTGAACTCCATTTATTATGTTAATCAGTCTCATTTACTAAGCAATGAAGCTAACTTCTTTTCAGACCAAATAGTTGGATCGCTATAGGTATAATATTCACCCAAAATTGATCATCTGCTCCATCTGGTGTATTAAGTCTAATTCCCATCAAGAGGCTAAAATAAGCTGTCGCAACGTGTATTGGTTCTTGTTCAAATAATATTCCTGCATCTTGGCCACTAGTAATTAACTCAACAAGTTTTTCTCTAAACTCGTTATAAAATTGGTCGATTTCTTTAAACGTCGTTTCAAAACGATGATGTTGTCCGATAATATGAACAATCAAACTCAAATACTCGCTTAATTCAGAAAAAATTTTAATATGATTTGTAACCATTTTCTCAAGTTCAACGAATACATCTGTTTCATTTGGATTGAAGTCAAGTAGTTCAGAACGATATTCTTCAAGTGGTTCAACTATTGCAGCATGAAAAAGCTGATCTTTATTCTCAAAATATGTGAAGACCGTACCGAAGCTAACACCTGATGCAGCAGCTACTTTTTTTATCGTTGTACCTTCATAACCGAGCCTTGAAAATAGCACGATAGCTTCTTGTAAAATCTTTTCTCTCTTTTGTTTCATGATTAAAATTTGTTGTTCAGATAAAGGCATGTTACATCTCCTATACTTGTATTAATGATTGATTAATCAATCATTAATACAACATTAACTAAAATACTAATATTTGTCAATCTCATTAGTATTTTAGTTATCTCCCTTTTCGAGTAAATTTTTTTGAAACCTCACTAAAGCTGCCTTTCTTTCCTGGTAGTTTTCTGGTGAATTAAACTGTTTTGACTTTTCCCACGCTCTTATCATTTCACTTGCAAACTGCTCATAAGAAAAATCTTTTTTATTAAAAAAATCATTGTACATTTGTACCGTTTTTAATGAACCATCAGTTAACGATTTGTGTAGGCCGTTAATTTGATTTAAGAAAGAGTTATAACCTCCAGGTGTTAACTGTCTTACCATATGAAGTACATGTAATGGAGAAAATGCCTTTTTCTCCGCCTCACTTAGATTATCAAAAGCTTCCTTCACCTCTTCAGATGCATTTTCTGGAGGGAATTTCAGAAAATTCCTTGAATCTATTTGCTTTATTACTTTCTTTTCTTTTTTAATATTTAATGTGGACGTATCGTTTAATTGATTAAGTGCAAATCCATTATCTTTTTGATCAGATTCGATAGTTTTCTCCGTCCTTTGTTTACTAACATTCTGATGCGAAAATGACGGTTTATAAACATTGCTACTAATATTCATACTAGCACCTCCTCAGAATCACTCATTCTAATAATCGACAGAATTACGCTTATCTTTAGTTATTTTTCCATTTTAGTTAATATGTGTATATGAATGAAATAAACTCTATTTACTTCCAAAAATCTTGCATTGAAGTTGTAACTGCAATGGCACCTGATGCTAATGCAGCATTTACTTCCTCCTGTGAGCGAATTAAACCACCCGCAAAAATTTGAATGTTCGTTCGTTCCTTAACCTCAGCAATCATATGAGGAATAATTCCTGGCATAACTTCAATAAAATCAGGTTGTGTTTTTTCAATTAGTCGATAACTTTTTTCTAGCGCATTCGTATCAAGTAGAAACAGTCGTTGTACTGCATAGACACCCTTCTTCTTTGCAGTCATAATCACATTAGCCCTAGTTGAAATAAGACCAGCTGGCTTCACATGCTGACATAAGTATTCCGTTGCAAATTCATCATTTTTCAATCCTTGAATTAAGTCTACATGTAAAAACATTTTTTTATTATACTTTTTAGCAGTTTCAACAATGTTCTTCACTTGGCCAACATGGCTATCAAGTAACACTAAATATTCATAATCACTACTTAATAATTGATCAAACTCTTTCATATTTCGTACAGATGGTAAAATTGTTTGGTTTTGAAACGACAATATGCTCACCCTTCACCTAAAAAATCAAATAACCATAGGATACTAGCTTTCTATCCTATGAGAAATGACTCTCACCTTTATTTCATAAGTACCATAACATTTTATTTAACAAAGCACCCAAATCATTATGGTTTAAAATTCCTCAAACTGATGCTCATTTCCTTCAATTATAAATTAAAAAAGCTCAACACATCTTACTACCGTTATTATGTAATAGGACATTGGATAAACAGGTTATTTTTATTTTTCGATGAGATGAATTATGAACTCATATAAATGATGTTTGGATGAACTATATTTGTACGAACTATCACTAACTAAAGAAAGCACCTGCAATTAAACAGGTGCTCCTAGGATTAATGATTAGGCTCAGATGGTTTCGAAATATTCGTAAGCGTTTCTTCTGCTTGATGATCAGTTTGTTCATTCGTTGCCATATCACCTAGCGAGAACATACCGACAACCTGACCGTTTTCAACGACAGGAATTCTACGAATTTGGTTTTGTGACATTAATTGTGACACTTGGTTAACATCCATGTCTGGTGTCGCTTGTACTACATTATTCGTCATAACTTGGGATACCGGTTCATTCCCACCTTGACCTTTTGCAGTGTCACGTAACGTAATATCACGATCTGTGATCATCCCACAAACTTGACCATTTTGTGTTACAGGTAACACACCAATGTTATGTTGGCTCATTAGCTGTGCTGCTTCTTGCACGGATTGTTGTGCATCAATTGTAACAACATTGGAGCTCATAAGATTTCGGATCGATTGGTTCATAGTTAAAAACCTCCCCTTTCAAAAGTTATTGTGTCTTCTTCTCTCAAAAATATTGCATATAAATTTTTGTTAAAAATTACATAGAAACAGTTTTGCTTGCCACAATATGAGTAAAGTTAATTTTATGACCAAAGGTTTAGAGTGGTAAGTTTGATGATAAATGGTTTAAAAGGCTTCTTCAAAAGGGAGGAAGGCATTGTGAACAACTCTTGGGATGGTTGGGAATTAGGAAGAATACTTATCCTTGTGCTCAGTATCGCTTATTTGTTATTGCTTATCCAAGTTACACTCTCACACAAACGTGGAAAGTTTCATCGAAAACCAATGTGGTTACCTGTTATAACCTTACCATTACTAGTTTTTTTTGGATTATTTAACAGTTTTATTTTAAATGACTTTTTGAAATGGGTTCTATTTACTTTATCGATTATTGCTATTTTCACAGGTGTTATTGGGACTTTTTATCATATAAAAGCAATTCAAGATCGAACAGGTGGATTTAATATTGAAAATACGATGAGTGGTCCACCATTTGTCCTTCCATTGCTTATTTCTCTATTGGGATTCGCAAATATTTTAGTACTCTTTTTGAACTGAGGAGGAAATACATGGACGACCTTAAGAAAACTTATTACCCACATTACAACGTGTTAAAGCATAAAGATGAGTGGGATGAGCATACTCGACAAGTTATCCAAGAACGTTTTAAGCCAAAACATTCAAGTTATTTCAGCACGATGGAACGTGAGATCCTTACTGATCTATCTCATCACATCTTTCCATCTCATCTCGGTGAAATTTCAATTCATATCATCGATATCTTTGATGAACGATGTTCAAAAGGATCCATTCGTGGCTATCGCCCTGGAACTACGCTTCCCAAGACAACTGTAATTGACACTGGATTAAAACATATTGATGAAGAGTGTATTTTGTTACACCAGTTACCCTTTATTCAATTAGAGAAAGAACAGCAACAAAAACTTATTACACAATGGTTTGTTGGTGATACAACTAATAACGTTTGGAAGGCAGTAACATCTGTGGAATTTTTCAAAACGTTAACCGCTGAGTTAATTCCAATCGTCTATTCCGATCCTTCGATATGGTCACATATTGGTTTCGGCGGACCTGCATTTCCACATGGCTATTATGCATTTGGACCAAAGCAATTTGACAATTCGGAGGCACCTCTTCATGACTCAACTTCCACACGTTGATATATGTATCGTCGGTACTGGAGCTTCTGGTAGCACGCTTGCCTATTATTTGAGTGAAGCAGGCTTATCCGTTAGCTGTCTAGATGCCGGTCCATTTCGTGAACCACTTCAAGACTTTGCAAGTGACGAACTAGAAATGGAGAAGCTCTTTTGGAATGAGCCACGTATAAGCATGGGGAAAGATCCGATTAATCTTTCACGTAATAATTCTGGAAAGGGAGTAGGGGGAAGTGCTGTCCACTATACTGCTCAGATGTTACGGTTTCATCATTCAGACTTCAAAACAAAATCAATACAATCTGTCGGTCAGGATTGGCCTATACGTTATGAAGATGTAGCACCATATTATGATAAAATACAGAAAACCCTACTTTTCTCGGGTCCAGCACAGTTTCCTTGGAAGCCCTATGGAGGAAAATTCCCTCTTCCTCAGCATCATGACTTAGGTAATAACGCTCTAAAATTTCGTGCTGGATGTGAAAGTCTAGGTATGAACCATACTGTCTCACCACTGGCGATTTTATCTGCTCCATATGGAAATCGCCACCCTTGTATTAACCGTGGCTTTTGTGAAGAAGGTTGTATGCCCGACGCTAAAACAACACCACTTAATTCATTTATCCCTCTTGCACAAAAAAATGGTGTTTCTATTCAAGCTAATACAAGAGTTATTGAAGTATTACTTAATAATCAAGGTAAAATACACGGAGTTCGTTATATATACAATGGTAAGCAATTCATACAGACTGCGAATGTTGTCGTTCTAGCGAGCCATGCGATTGAAACGCCGAGACTACTGCTTCATTCAAAAAGCAACCTTTTTCCGAACGGGTTAGCTAATTCATCAGGACTTGTTGGCAAGTATTTAATGGCAAATATGAATGACCAAATGATTGTTAAGTTCGACGAAGAAATTCGTATGTATCGTGGAAATCCAGTTCAAGCACTCACACTTGATCCATACGAAGAAGGAGAAAAAACGGGAAATTATGCACGTGGTTTTCTCTTAAACTCGTACGGTTCACGACCTGTTCGTCTTGCACGCCTTTTCAACGAAAACAATGAACATTTATGGGGAGAAACGTTGCGTAATTTTATGCTTGATTACAACTTCTATGGATCTTTCGCAATGCTCGGTGAGATGTTACCCTCTCATGAAAATTGTATAAAGTTATCCGATCAAGTAGATGAATTTGGTGTGCCAATTCCTGAAGTACATATGAATTATTCTAAAAATGATCATTCAATACGCAATGCAGCAAAACAGAAGTTAACAGAACTTGCAGAAGCTTCAGGTGGAAAATCATTTTATCATCTAAAAACTACAGCACATTTATTAGGTGGTTGTCGTATGGGAGATAACACCAATGAATCTGTAGTCAATAGCTTTGGACAAACACACGATGTGAGCAACTTATTTATAATCGGAACACCTACATTTGTAACAGCACCAAGTGCAAACCCAACATTTACAGTTTATGCACTTGCACTAAGAAGTGCAGAATATATTTTAGAAGAATACCGTAAAGGAAATTTAATTAACTAAAAGTTTTATTATTGAACCTAAAAAAAACAAAGCTTCCTAAACATATAATCAACCTGGAAGCTTTGTTTTTAAATTATATCTACTTATTATAGAGAACATACAACACTATACATTCCATTCATTAAGCTATCGTTTTCTTAATGAAACGTTTGAACATCACCCAATTTAGAAATGTGAAATAAATACCTCCAATTAATAAGCTGAACCAATAGGACTCTCCATCCCACATTTCCCAGAATGCTTTTACTGGCCAATAAGTAGGCAATATCCCAAACATATACTGCCAATTCGATGTGATGAAATAAGAAGCAATTGGGCCAAGAAATAGAATCCCAAGTCCCTTCATCAGTGCGAGCCCTTCTACTTTATTACTAGCGAACGTAGCTAAAAACAACAAGACAAATAAAGAGAACAGCCCAGAAAGAAGTACGATTAGAAGCGTATCTATAAATAATTCAATTCGATAGACTCTTGTAAATGGTAATAAGAGCAAAATGTAAAACAAAGTGAACAAGAATATAGAACCCATCCTATACGACATATACACCTTCATCGACAAAGGGGTAACTCGTAGTGCAAGTAACGTATTTTCATCACGTTCATCTAATATTAAAAAGCCAAACACTAACCCAAAAATGAGTGGCACTTGTAAAACAAAGAAAAAGCTCAAAATCAACGCAGTATATTCGTTCACGTCAATTCCATATTGTTCAGCAAAGAATCTATCAGCAACTGGCATAAGCACACGAAGCATAATCACGATTAGAAATGGCATGAATAGGACATAAACGAGCAATGAATCACGCCGAATACTTTTCACATCATTTACTGCTAAGGATCTCCACAATCTCACTCACCTACCTTTCACTAAATAGGAAGTATACAATTGACGAGCAATAACGTATAACACAATAAACGAAAGAACATGATAACCGATGGCATATGACCATTCAATTAATGTTAACGGCCTAAACCCTCCTTCTAACAAAAGAAAAGATGCTTGAGTTGGAATTAAGTAAAACCACTTTGTTTGAAACCAGTCAAAGTAATTTAACATCGGCAAACTCATAAACAAAATATAGAATTGAGAGGGCATAAGAAATGCACTAATTGTTCGATAACGTGCAACTGCAATGAATGCAACCATTAAAGCAATAATGGATGTGAAGACCGTTCCGATCATTATCGTTAAATAGTTCACCTCTCCCCCTGCAAAGAGAATGATAATAACGAGTGAAATGCAAAGAGCCATTAACGTAAAAGAAATTAACTTAGAAATGAAATATTCTCTAAACGGTAGAGGTGTCACAACTAAAGCACGTATAGTCGATTCATTCTTTTCATAAATCACTACTCCAGCTAACAAATAAAATCCAACAACACCTAAGTCTGCAAAAATCACAACTGGTATTATCAAACTCATGTAATCTTGAGGTATTAACCATAAAACGAGTAACCAAACAATCGTAATAAATATCGCTGCATGCACAAAACGATAACGCCATTGCATCCGTAGATCCATTGTTAATGTAGCCTGCAGTCTGCTCATACTAACTCACGCCCAGTCACTTCAATAAAAATACTTTCAAGCGTCGCTTCCTTCGTATGAATTGATTTTAACTTATTGCTTTTAATAAACTGCAGGAAATCTGGATTATTCCCTAACCCGTCAAGTACAAAATCTTCCGTCTTCATCATTCCTTCATCTAAATAAGTTACTTGAATAACAGGTTCTCCATACTGTAATTTCAACGCTTTTGGTGAATCAATTAAGCTAATTTGCCCATCTACAATAAATGCGACACGATCACATAGTTCGTCTGCCACATTCATATTGTGTGTTGTTAGAAAAATGGTCTTTCCTTCTTGCTTTAGATTGAAGATGATATCTTTTACACGCCTTGCATTAACAGGATCTAAACCTGTCGTTGGTTCATCCATAAAAAGTAAATCAGGGTCATGGATTAGTGCTCGAGCAATATTTAATCGCATTTGCATACCTTTAGAAAAGTCAGAAACGCGCTTATCTTTATCTTCTAACAATCCTAACAATTGTAAAATTTCTTCTGGATCCTTTGTTTTCTTTCTGTATAAAGAGCGAAAGAAATTCAGATTCTCAAGTGCAGTCATTTTTTGATAGTGATTTGGTAATTCAAATCCCACACCAATTTTTTCATAATAATCATCTCGTAAAAGATGTACTTCAGTATCAAATACCTTAGCAACACCTCCATACTGCTTATACAACCCAATCAGTAAGTTCTGTGTTGTACTTTTACCTGATCCGCTCGGTCCTAGAAATCCAAAGATTTCTCCTTTACGAACTTGAAAATCTATTCCTTTCAATGTTGGTTCTTTGTTACCAGGATAGGTGAAAACTAAATTATTTACATAAATCACTTGTATCACCCTCTTCAAAGTTTTGAAATATATAACCTTTTATATTTCATATTTTACGCCTTTCCATATTGAACTGCAATAAGTTTTGAAATATTTTATTGACAATTTTTCATATCTTTCACTTTGTATTATAATAATAATGAACAAAGCAATAACAGAAGGACAGAGGTGGACATACGATGAATGGCTTTGAAAGGCGTAAGGAAGCGAAGAAAGAACAGATTCTTGAAGCAGCATTAACTCTTTTTTCGAAAAATGGAGTACAAGAAACGAACATTCAAGATATTGCAAAGAAAGCAAATGTATCACAAGTTACGATTTATAATTACTTTATAAACAAAGATAAGCTCATATATGAAGTTGCAAATACTTTTCTAGAACAACAAATGCAAATTTTTGAACAAGCGATTCTTATTGAAGCTCCTTTCACTGAAAAGATAAAATCCCTCATGGAACAAAAGCTAACGTTTTCTTCTACATACAGCCCTGATTTTATCTATTTATTAGTTTCAGATCGAAAGGATATTGAAGAGCTCGTTACACAATACTCAAATGAAAGATCATTTCCGCTACTTCAACAGTTAATACAAGAAGGTAGGCAATCAGGTTTCATAGACGAAACGCTGTCCGATCAATCAATCTTTTTCTACCTTAATATGTTCTCAAATGAAATACGAAAAAATCCGTTGTTACATACGGATCCAGCATCTCTTACGAAAATAACAGAAGAAATGTTACATTTATTCTTCTATGGATTAATTGGGAAAAAGTAACGTTAAATTTTTAGCGTAAATTTATAACAAAATCATTCGTTCATGTATACAAGCACTGACAATCTCAAAAGTTGTCAGTGTTTTATTTTTTTGCTATAGTATCATTAAATCCTATAATTCATACCTTAATAATATGAATTAATTTTTCAAAGGAGTTGAGCATATATGGGGCGTGAATTTATTGAGCTATTTGATGATTGGGCTCAAGGCTATGATGAAACCGTCACAGGGCGTGACCTTGAATATAGAGATGTTTTCGTAAATTACGATTTAATATTAGAAAAAACTGCTAATGAAACATATGGCCATGTATTAGAATTTGGTGTTGGTACTGGCAATCTTACAGAGAAATTAATTGCAAAAGGACGAAATATATATGGTGTTGAACCTTCTTCTTCCATGAGAAGCCTAGCGACTAATAAGCTAAAAAATGTTACAATTGTTGATGGTGATTTTCTCGATTTCAAAATGCCTACTGAACCGTTTGATAGCATTACTAGCACGTATGCCTTTCACCATTTGACAGATTCTGAGAAGGATAAGGCAATCTCTCTATATAGCAAAATGTTAAAAACAAATGGAAAAGTAGTTTTTGCTGATACTGTATTTGAGGATGAACAAGCAAAACTCGATATGATTAACAAGGCTGAACAGCATACCTTTTTGAATCTTGCACAAGATTTAAAGACAGAGTATTATACTACAATTGAAGTATTACAAACACTTTTCACAAAACACGGGTTCAATGTTACATTTAAACGAATGAATGACTTCGTTTTCCTCATTACAGCTACGAAACAGTAGGTTCATAGTCACATTCTTAAGTTTAACGTGACGTTCTTGAATGATAGAAATTATATTAAGGAGATGAATAACATGGCTGAAAAAATGAACGTTGAAAGCTTTAACCTTGACCATACAAAAGTAGTTGCACCTTATGTTCGTCTTGTCGGAATTACTGAAGGTGTAAATGGCGATAAAATTTATAAATATGATATCCGCTTCTGTCAACCGAATAAAGAGCATATGGAGATGCCATCTTTACACTCTTTAGAACATATGATGGCAGAGTTTATTCGCAATCACTTAAATTGTGTAATTGATGTTGGACCAATGGGATGTCAAACTGGCTTCTACCTATCTGTTATTAATCATGATAACTACGATGAAATTTTAGAAACACTTGAAAAGACTCTAATTGATGTAACAAACGCAACTGAAGTACCTGCTTGTAATGAAGTTCAATGCGGATGGGCTGCTAGCCATAGCTTAGAAGGAGCACAAGAAGTTGCAAAAGAAATGCTTTCTAAAAAAGATGAGTGGACAGAAGTCTTCGCATAAACTTGAGGTGCTTGCATGAAATTCTATCGCAATGTTCATGAATTGATTGGAAAGACGCCTCTTCTGGAAATAACTCAATTTGCACTTCCAGAAGGGGTGCGCTTATTTGCAAAATTAGAATATTTTAACCCAGGTGGTAGCATTAAGGATAGACTCGGGCAAGAGCTATTAGATGTTGCGCTTAAAGAAGGGCACATTACTGAAGGTGGAACTATTATTGAACCAACAGCTGGTAACACAGGAATCGGTCTTGCACTAGCTGCTGTTGGTCGAAATGTTCAAGTTATCTTTGTAACACCTGAAAAATTCAGTATTGAAAAACAAACACTAATGCGCGCATTAGGAGCAAAGGTCATTAATACACCAACATCCGATGGTATGCGTGGTGCAATTAAAAAAGCCCAAGAGTTACTTGAGGACATTCCTAACTCGTATTGCCCGCAACAATTCGGTAATCCAGCTAACCCTGAAACGTACTATAAAACACTTGGACCAGAAATCTATGAGGCTCTTGATGGGAATATGAACGTCTTTATCGCAGGAGCTGGTACAGGTGGTACTTTCATGGGAACGGCTCGTTATTTGAAAGATCAAAATCCAAATATAAAAACGGTAATCGTAGAACCTGAAGGCTCGATCATTAATGGTGGTGAGGTTGGTCCTCATAAAACAGAAGGAATCGGCATGGAATTCTTACCTGATTATATGAATAAGGACTATTTCAACGCTATTCATACGATTACAGATGAGGATGCTTTCGCACGAGTAAAAGAACTCGCTATAAAAGAAGGCTTACTCGTTGGTAGCTCATCTGGAGCAGCTATGGAAGCCGCTCTTCGTGAAGCACAACAAGCTGAACCAGGAACGAATATTGTTACAATATTTGCAGATAGTAGTGAACGCTATTTAAGTCAAGGAATCTATTAAGTAAATTTGATAACGATAATAAGCAACAGTTGATGATGCTTAAATGTATGCACCCTCTCTCGATACTTTGATACTAAGGGTGCTTTTTTTCATCATATTAAACGATTGAAGGAGTGAAAAATAGATGCGTAAAAAAACACAACTCATACACGGCGGAATTAGTGGTGACGAGCATACAGGTGCTGTATCTGTTCCAATCTATCAAGTAAGCACATATAAACAAGATGGTGTAGGAAACTTTCGTGGTTATGAGTATTCACGTACAGGTAATCCAACTCGACATGCTCTAGAAAAATTAATCGCTGACCTTGAAGGTGGTAAAACTGGTTTCGCTTATGCTTCAGGTATGGCAGCTATTACGTCAATCATGATGTTATTTAAAACTGGTGACCATATCATTCTTACAGATGATGTGTATGGTGGTACGTATCGCTTAATGTCTAAAGTATTAGACAGATTTGATTTAGAGATCACGTTTGTAGATACAAGTAATCTTGATAGCATAAAAGCGGCAATCAAGGATAACACGAAGGCAATTTATGTGGAAACTCCAACAAACCCACTTCTAAAAGTAACTGATTTAAATGCAACGTCTACGATTGCAAAGGAACATAACCTACTGTTAATTGTTGATAATACATTCAGCACACCATACTGGCAAAACCCAATTGACTCAGGTGCTGACATCGTTCTTCATAGTGCCACAAAATATTTAGGAGGGCACAGCGATGTGGTTGCAGGGCTTGCTGTAGTCAATAGTGAACAACTTGCAGAAGACATGCATTTCATCCAAAACTCAGCTGGTGCTGTTCTTGGACCACAAGACTCATGGTTGTTAATGAGAGGAATTAAAACGCTTGGGATTCGTATGGAAGAAACTGAAGAAAATACGAAAAAAATCGTTGAATTTCTAAGCAATCATCCAGTCGTGAAGAAGATCTATTATCCTGGTCTTTTATCACATCAGGGTCATGAAACACATAAAAAGCAAGCTCGTGGTTTCGGCGGTATGGTATCATTCGATGTCGGCAGCGAAGAGAAGGCATTACGTGTACTTGAGAAGACGAGATTTTTCACTCTTGCAGAAAGCTTAGGTGCTGTTGAAAGTCTTATCTCCATGCCTCCTAAAATGACACACGCTTCTATTCCGCGTGAGCGTCGTTTAGAACTAGGGATTGCAGATGGTTTAATTCGTATTTCTGTTGGACTAGAAGATGTTGAAGATCTAATTGAAGACCTAGACGAAGCTTTGAAAGCGTAATTGTTAAATATAAAACGTCCGTAAGAGATTTCTCCTACGGGCGTTTTTTCATGAATAATAAAAAACAGTGCGATTAATGAATTAACCACACTGCCTCTAAATTATGAAGTTTGGAAATTCTCTTCCACAAACGCTAATACTTCTTCAGTAGTACCTTTATTCAATAGTTCTTCCATTGCTGCTTCGGTTTCTTGCTTCGAAAGTTGTAGCAATTGTGTTCTAGCTGGAAGGATCGACGTTGCACTCATACTAAATTCATCAAGACCTAAACCGAGTAGAAGTGGGATTGCCTTTGAATCTCCTGCCATTTCACCACACATACCTGCCCATTTCCCTTCTTTATGCGCAGCATCAATTACAGTTTTAACTAAACGTAAAATTGCTGGATTGTAAGGTTGGTACAAGTATGAAACCTTTTCATTCATACGGTCAGCAGCCATCGTATATTGAATTAAATCGTTTGTTCCAATACTGAAGAAATCAACTTCCTTAGCAAATTGATCTGCCAATACTGCTACTGATGGAATTTCAACCATCATCCCTACTTCGATTGCTTCAGCAACTGACACACCATCTGCGATTAGCTGTTGTTTCTCTTCTTCTAAGATTGCTTTTGCATCACGAAACTCTTGTAATGTAGCAATCATCGGGAACATAATTTTCAAATTCCCGTACGTACTCGCTCTCAATAATGCACGAAGTTGCGTACGGAAAATATCTTGCTCTTCTAAGCAAAGACGTATTGCACGGAAACCTAAAAATGGATTCATCTCTTTCGGTAAGTCAAGGTACGGTAGTTCCTTGTCTCCACCGATATCAAGCGTACGTACAACAACAGGTTTGTTCTCCATTTTCTCAAGAACTGTTTTATATGCATCAAACTGCTCTTCTTCTGTAGGCAGTGAATCACGGCCCATATAGAGAAATTCTGTACGATATAACCCGATTCCTTCACCACCATTATTCAGTACGCCATCTACATCTTCAGGAGTACCAATATTAGCAGCTAGTTCGACATGAACGCCATCACTTGTCTTTGTCGGTTCGTTAACAAGCTTCGCCCATTCTAATTTCTTCTCTTCGTATTCTTTGCTTTTTTGCTCATAATGAGCAATTTCAGTTTCTGATGGGTTCACAATTACATTTCCACCGAGACCATCGACGATAACAAGATCACCGTCTTTAATTTCACTCATAACAACCTTTGCCCCAACAACAGCTGGAATTTCCATGGAACGTGCCATAATAGCAGAATGCGACGTACGTCCACCAATATCCGTTGCAAAACCAAGAACGTATTTCTTATTTAATTGAGCTGTATCAGACGGTGTAAGATCTTCTGAAATGATAATCACTTCTTCTGATATCATACTCGGATCGGAGAAATTAACGCCTAACAAATGAGCAAGCACACGTTTCGTTACATCGCGAATGTCTGCTGCTCGTTCTCTCATATATTCATTATCCATTTGTTCAAACATCGTAATGAACATATTAGCAGTTTCATTAAGAGCAAATTCAGCGTTTAATTGTTCATTCTTAACTTTGTCTTTTACAGGATTAATGAGCTCAGGGTCATTTAAAACAAGGAGGTGGGCAGAGAAAATCTCTGCCTTGTCCTCACCTAGTTCTTGAAATGCCCGCTCTTTAATCTTTTCAAGCTCGGCTTGTGAAACTTTAAGAGCTTCATCAAGTCGATTTATTTCAGCTTCAGGATCTTGAATCGTTTTCTGTTCAATTGAAAAATCTGGTTGCTCTAACAAAGATGCTTTCGCAATTGATATACCACGCGAAGCCGCAATACCTTGAATTTTTTTAGACATTACTCTCCAAGCCCTTCTTTTCTGAAAGTATCTTCTATTGCTTGTAAAGCTTCATTCTCATCATCACCGTTTGCTGTAATCTTAACTACAGCGTCTTTGCCAACACCTAATGACATAACACCCATGATTGATTTCAAATTAACTGTTTTGCCATTATGCTCCAAGTTAATATCTGAAGCAAATTTACCTGCTGCATTTACTAATAATGAAGCTGGACGTGCATGAATTCCTGTTTCTGCTGTTACTGTAAATGTTTTTTCACCCATTTTAAACCTTCTCCTTCTACTTGTAAAAATTATCGTTTAATTGTTGCTACATTTTCTTGCGATTTATCTATACTAATATATTCTCCTTCTTGCAGGTTTGTAAACACGATTGGTGTAACGATTGAAGTTGCATTTTTCTCAATATAACCAAGGTCTACTTTCATTAGCTTATCGCCTTTTTTCACCTTGTCACCTTGTTTTACTGATACTTCAAATCCTTCACCTTTAAGCTTAACTGTATCGATTCCGAAATGAATCAAAATTTCTCGTCCAGTTGTTGTTTTTAAACCAATTGCATGTTTTGTAGGGAATACATTGACTACAGTAGCATCTGCTGGTGAGACAACTACTCCATCAGTTGGGCGCACTGCAAAGCCATCACCCATCATTTTTTCTGAGAATACTTTATCAGGTACTTCACTAATTGGTAAAATGTCACCTTTTACTGGTGTAATAAAGCTTTCTTCTCCTAGAATAGGAGCGTCACAATCTTTATCTGTTACAACCTCTTCAACTTTTGGTGCTGGTGTAGGTGTTTTTCCAGAAATAATATCTTGAATCTGAGTTTTGAGTGTATCTGAACGTGGTCCAAAGATTGCTTGAATGTTATCCCCAACTTCAAGTACACCAGATGCACCGAGTTTCTTAAGACGTTTCTTATCAACTTTTCCAATTTCACTAACTGATACACGTAAACGAGTGATACACGCATCTAGGTGAGTAAGATTTTCTTTACCACCAAGTGCTTCAAGAACATGAAACGGTAGTTCATCTGTGCTTCCAGTATTACCTACAATCTCATCATCATCATCTTCTTCTACTTCACGACCTGGTGTTTTCAAATTAAACTTGCGAATCGCAAAACGGAAACCGAAGTAGTAAATTACTGCAAGTACTAGACCTACTGGAATTACTAGCCACCAGTCTGTTTTATTTTGCATTACTCCGAAGATTAAATAGTCAATTACCCCTCCAGAGAAAGACATACCAATTTTAACGTCTAACATGTGCATAATCATGAAAGAAAATCCTGCAAACACTGCATGTATTGCAAATAGAATTGGTGCTACAAATAAGAATGTGAACTCAATAGGTTCTGTGATACCTGTTAAGAAAGAAGTAAGTGCAGCAGAACCTAAGATACCTGCAACAAGCTTTTTCTTTTCAGGGCGTGCTTCATGATACATTGCAAGTGCCGCAGCAGGTAAACCAAACATCATGAATGGGAATTTACCAGTCATAAATGTACCAGCTGTGAATTGATCGACACCATCTTTCAACTGAGCAAAGAAGATTTGTTGGTCACCGCGAACAATTTCACCTGCATTGTTTACGTACTCACCAAATTCAAACCAGAACGGCGCATAGAAAATATGGTGAAGACCAAATGGAATTAATGAACGCTCTACGACACCGAATATAAAGGCTGCCAACGTTTTATTCGTTTCAACCATATTGTATGAGAACGCATTCAAACCTTCTTGAATTGGTGGCCAAACAACAATCATAATCAGACCAAGAATTAGTGAAAACAAAGACGTAATGATTGGTACAAATCGTTTTCCTGCGAAGAATCCTAAATATGCAGGAAGTTCCATATTATAATACTTTTTATACAAGTAAGCCGCTAATAAACCGACGATTATCCCACCAAACACACCTGTTTGGATTGTTGGAATACCTAAAACATTTGCATAAGCTTGACTAGTTTCTGTCATTTCAGGCGTAATGCCTTTAACGACACTCATCGTTACATTCATAATGAGGTAACCGATAATTGCAGCTAGTCCAGCTGTACCTTCTCCTCCTGCAAGTCCAACAGCTACACCAACGGCGAATAGTAAAGGCAAGTTAGAGAATACAATTCCCCCGGCATTTTCCATAACTGAAGCAATTAATTGTATCCACTCAGCCTGTAGGAATGGTAACGCTTGAATTGTTTGTTCTGTCTGCATCGCACTACCAAAAGCTAAAAGTAAACCCGCTGCTGGTAGAAGTGCTACTGGTAACATAAGTGCTTTACCAATTTTTTGGAGACTACCAAATGCATTTTTGAACATCTTTCTTTCCCTCCTAATAAATCTACAATATAGTATAGTGTTTGCAGCAATTAAAAAAAGCATGAGTGAAAAAGACATCGGTACTGAAAAAAGATACAAGTATCTTTATACAGTATTTCCGAGTCTTCCTTCACTCATGCCTGATCGAATCAGTAACACGCAAAGAAAGCAGTTACATTTTATTTGTTATGAATGCGCTGAAGATGCATAGTCAAATAAACGGCTTCAGCTTCATAAACCTTTTCATTTAAAAATTGCTGCATCACTTTTATCAACTTCCATGATAAATTATAACACACTGGATACTCTTCTTTCAATAGTAAAGCGAATTTTTTTGGTTCTTCAACTTTTTCTCCATTTGTAACTCGTTCAATCGTAGAATGTAGATGACGAACAAGCCTTAAGTAATCAACACTATCATGATCAAGCTTAATCTTGAAATTCTCTTCAATAAGTTGAATTAGTTGATTAATGAGTAATGAATGCTGATTTACTTTTGATAGATGGATATTAGATCGTGCGCTATAAATATGTAGAGCGACAAATCCTATCTCTCCCTCAGACAAATCTACACCCATCCGTTCATTAAGCATGTCAATAACATGCTCTGCAATACGATATTCTTCAGGATAAAGTGTTTCAGTCTCAATAATAAATGGATTATGCAAATCCAATCCTTGTTCATGCCTTTTTATTGCAAATGATAAGTGATCCGTCAATGCAACATGAATATGTTCATTTAACTTACCACTTACTTTTTCATCTATATAATGAATAATATCATTCATAACGAGAATAAAGTGTTCATCAATTTGTGGTAAAAGGCGCTTATATTGTTCTTGTTCCTGTTCATTTTCAAGCGCATAAACTTTCTCTACTTCATTAATTTCAACTGGATTACCTTGCTTCTTCCCAAATCCTATCCCTTTTCCTATTAAAACAACTTCTTCATGAGATGGATGACCGGCAATTAGCACATTGTTGTTCAGCACTTTTTTTATAGTTAACGTGTCTTTCATCAACCCATGCTCCTTTTGGTTACTGATTATGATCATATTTTAATACTTCTATTTTATAGAAGAATAACTTAACTGCGAAACTGGTTTCATAACTTTGACATAGTAAATCCTATATAAGAAGAGAACTTTCGTCAATAACAAATAACATCCTATTATTACGGAAATGTTAACTTTATAGAGGATGTTCAAAAAGTCTTGGAAAAATGACTATCTAATAACTACGTTGGGTTGCTTTTCCGCTCCTCATGTACCCTACAAACGTACACTCAGGTGCTCGAATTTTCCCCGTACTTTTTATCTTTTTTTAAAACACGATTTTATATTAGAATAATTATTATCTAAAGATTTGTAATTTAACAAATACTAACGAATCTATTCACACATTGCTTCATCGCCTGTATAATGCATTCTATAAAGACAAATGTACTTCTAGGGAGGACACGAAATGAAGAAGTTTGGATTACTACCACGAATTATACTTGCAATTGCATCAGGTATACTGATTGGTTCGATTGTACCTAGCGAAGTAATTGAAGTATTTGCAACATTTAACGGACTATTTGGTAATTTTCTTGGATTTGCTATACCTCTTATTATTATTGGATTTATCGCCCCAGGTATTGGACAAATGGGAAGAGGAGCAGGACGCTTACTCGGTTTAACAGCAGGCATCGCTTACTTTTCTACTGTAATTGCTGGAACACTTGCTTATGGAGCTGGTTCTCTTCTATACCCAAAGTTTCTACAAACTGGCGCTTTTAAAGGTGAATTAGAAAACCCCGAAGAGGTGCTACTATCACCAATGTTTCAAGTAGATATGCCACCTATTATGGGTGTTATGACTGCACTTTTACTTTCATTCACATTAGGTCTTGGTATGGCTGCACTGAAAAGTGACGCATTACAAAACGTAATGATCGACTTTAGAACAATTATCGAGAAACTTATTTCTACTATTATAATACCATTGTTACCTTTTCATATCTTTGGTATTTTTGCAAATATGACACATGGTGGACAAGTTGCAACAATCATGTCAACTTTCATAAAAGTATTTATCGTTATCATCGTTCTTCATTTTATCATGCTCTTAATCCAATATACAATTGCTGGAACGATAGCTAAAAAGAATATCTTAACATTATTCAAAAATATGATTCCTGCCTACTTTACAGCACTAGGTACACAATCTTCAGCTTCAACGATTCCCGTAACATTACGACAAGCTAAGAAAAATGGTATCCGTGAGCGTATTGCTGACTTTGTAATACCACTTTGTGCAACAATTCACTTATCAGGTAGTACGATTACACTTGTAAGCTGTACGATGGCTGTCATGCTTTTAAATGGACAAGTCCCAACGTTTGAAGCAATCTTCCCATTCATTTTAATGTTAGGTATCACAATGATTGCCGCACCAGGTGTTCCTGGAGGTGCTGTAATGGCGGCACTTGGCTTACTTCAATCGATGCTCGGATTTGATGCAACGATGGCATCACTTATGATTGCCCTCTACCTTGCTCAAGATAGCTTAGGTACAGCAACAAACGTAACAGGTGACGGTGCTATCTCAATCATAGTAGACCGCTTAACACCTTCAAAGAGTATTCAATAAGGATAAACACTTTATCTTCTATATAATAATAAAGAGGGGCTCTCTCAAGTCCCTCTCATACATATCTTTTAACTCTCGTTTAATTAGATATTAAATTAAGAAAGAACCTATGTAGCACAAGCTACATAGGTTCTTTTTATTTACCTAGCATTTTCAAGATATAATCAGCAAATACTCCGCCGAAATATACACCAAAAATCCCTAACACACCTGGTAAAACTGGGGGAGCTGGTAAAGGAAGTTTGATCAGTTTGAAAAGTAAACCTACAACCATACCTGCAACGATACTAAGAATAATTTCTTTCATTATATAAACCCTTCCTACTTTTAAAATTAATAATCAGAAGAACTTGTTTCACCTTTTACGATAGATACACCAGAGCTTGCTCCAATACGAGTAGCTCCTGCTTCAATAACAGCTTTTGCATCTTCAAGGTTACGAACGCCACCAGAAGCCTTAACACCGATATCAGGCCCTACAGTTTTACGCATCAATGCAACATCTTCAGGTGTAGCACCGCCACCAGCAAAACCTGTTGATGTTTTCACATAGTCAGCACCAGCTTTTACAGATAATTCACAAGCACGCACTTTTTCTTCTTCAGTTAAAAGGCATGTTTCAATGATTACTTTTGTTAGTGCTTTGCCCTTCGCTGCTTCTACAACTGCACGAATGTCACGTTCAACCAATTCGTCATTTTTATCTTTTAATGCACCAATATTGATAACCATATCAACTTCATGTGCACCTTTTTCGATTGCGTCTTTTGTTTCAAATGCTTTTACTTCAGGAGTATTAGCGCCTAGAGGAAAGCCAATTACTGTACAAACTTTCACATCACTGCCTTTTAGAAGTTCTGCTGCTGTTTCAACCCATGTTGGATTGACACAAATCGATGCAAAATTATACTCTTTTGCTTCTTCAGCAATCTTCACAACTTGTTCTTTTAATGCCTCAGGTTTTAATAGTGTGTGATCAATCATATTTGCAATTTCACTCATAATTTGTTTCCTCCTAGTTTTAAGACATGAAGGGCTTACCTCAACAATATGTGAATTAAGCCCGTCATCCCGTATTTTTTTATTCGACAGCTAAATATATTAGCATATCTATAATCTATAAATCAACACTTAAATTAACATACCTGCAATCGCAGCACTTAATAGAGAAGCTAACATACCAGCGACAACTGCACGTATACCAAGTCGTGCGATATCTTGACGACGATTTGGAGCGATGTTTCCTAATCCACCAAGTAGAATTCCTAAAGATGAAATGTTAGCAAATCCACAAAGTGCGAAACTAATAACAGCTACTGTTTTTTCAGATAGCTCTCCAATTTGAGGTGCAAAGTTTGAATATGCTACAAATTCATTCAGAACTAGTTTCTGACCGATGAATCCACCAGCTTTAACTGCTTCTTCCCAAGGTACACCGATTGCAAACGCGATTGGCGCGAATAATACACCAAGAATTAATTCTAATGTTAAGCTATCGAAGCCGAAGAATCCACCGATCCATCCAAGCAAACCATTAATCAATGCAATAAGAGCAATAAAAGCAAGTAACATCGCAGCGACATTAAGAGCTAGTTGAAGACCTACACTCGCACCTTTTGCTGCTGCATCTACTACGTTAGCTGAATCATCATCATCATCCATTTCAACACCGTTATTCTCTTCAACAGGTGTTTCAGTTTCTGGCATGATAAGCTTCGCCATAATTAATCCAGCTGGTGCAGCCATGAAGCTTGCTGCTAATAAATACTCTAGTGGTACACCTAAAAGTGAATAACCAATTAATACAGAACCTGCAACAGACGCAAGTCCACCAGTCATAACCGCAAACAACTCAGATTGTGTCATTTTTGCAATGTACGGACGAACAACAAGTGGTGCTTCTGTTTGTCCAACGAAAATATTCGCTGCAGCTGATAGTGATTCCGCTTTACTCGTTCCTAATAATTTTGATAATCCTCCACCTAAGAACTTAATTACCACTTGCATAATGCCAAGGTAATATAAAACAGAAATTAAAGATGAGAAGAAAATGATAACCGTTAAAACTTGGAAAGCAAAGATAAATCCTACTGGTGATTCAGGTGCTACAATCCCACCGAATAGAAAGCCTATTCCTTCGTTTGCATAACCAACAATGTTATTCACAACATCAGTCAGTTTTTGTAGCGCCCATTGACCTGCTGGCCATTTCAATACGGCTAGAGCAAATATTATTTGAATAGCCAAACCACCTAGAATGGTACGATAATTAATAGACTTCTTACTAGATGACAACAAGAAACCTATACCAAGAACAACAAGAATACCGAAAATACCCCATAAAATTGCCACTTTGTGCACTCCCTTTGAAGTAAATTTTAGCCTGACTCGTATGTTGCGTGAAAAAAATTTCCTTTCTACGCTTGTACGATATCTTTCCCAACTTTTCGATTTTCAAACGATTAAAATTTGCATGGTATCGTTTTCAAATGTCATACTGGTTAGATGTCAGACTTCCTACAACCAAAGTAATCATATCACGGTAAACTAGAATGAACAAGATTATTTTATTACGAAATGTGAACGTTTTTAGACCTGTGTTAATGAAACCTTAGAGCCATCTACGATCGCAAAAAAAACGTTTTCAAAAAAATTAAGTAGCCGTAAAACTAGAGCATGACAAAACTACTAAAGTTCTACTTCTACTTAACTTTTTTTACATATTAAGTTATTCATTAGTTACTTAACAGCGATATTGAATACCACCTCTATTAAAAAATGACTTGAATTATCTCAACCATTTACTTGCTTGTTAAACTGCTATTATAAATAGAACAAATAAATAAGAGCATATGAAGTTGCGCTGATGCAAATACTCGTCACAAATGTTAAATACATCGGTTTCATACCTGCATCACGAATCATTGCCAAACTCGTTACTAATCCCAACCCTGACATCGACACGAGAAGGATATACTCATTAATTAAATTAATAAGCTGTACTGTATCATTAGGAATGACTTGAAGTGAATTAATGAGAACAATAATAATGAACCCTGTCACAAACAAAGGTACGCTTACATGATGTTTCCTTTCAGTTTGTTGTATTTGCTTCGATTGCCACATACTAAGAAAAAACAACGTCGGAATGAGCATTAGCACTCTTGTAAGCTTCACTAATGTGGCATATTCCCCTGCTTCATCTCCCACTATGAAACCAGCAGCTACCACTTGAGCAACCTCATGAATGGATGCACCAGCCCAAACTCCATATATCTTCTCAGACAAATGCAATAACTGAAAGATAAATGGGTAAGATAACATTGCAATTGTTCCGAAAATAGTTATAGTAGCTACAGATAACGTTATTTCTTTCTCCTTCGCATCAATAACAGTAGCAGTACCTGCAATTGCTGATGCACCACAAATTGAGCAACCAGAACCAATCAAAATAGCTGTTTCCTTTTGTATTTTAAGTTTCCTTGCTATCAAAATATTAACTATAAATGTTATGCTAACAGACAAAATGATAATAATTATTCCTCTAATGCCTACTTCGTACACTTGTAAAATGCTCAGTTTAAACCCTAATAAAACGACTGATAAGCGCAATAACTTCTTATATGTAAATTGTACTCCTAACAAAAATGTTTCGGAAAGCTTAAAAACATTACGAACAATCATTCCAATCAAAATGGCAATTATAAGTGAATTAATATGTAGTTTATCTATAATACCTATTTGTTGGGTCAAAATTGCTATTATTGAAACGATTAACGATAATGCTATACCTGGGACCAACCTATAATAGTTTGACATACGTATTCCCCCTCACTTCACCTAAATAACATTCTAAAGATTGTGTTATCATAAGTGAAATAACATCTATTAATTGAAATGATAAGTAAATACTTATTATTAGAGGGGAGCAACAATGAACCAAAGGCAATTAAGCATTTTCATATCAACCGCTGAAACTAAAAGTATGACAAAAACAGCCCATGACTTATATATGACTCAACCTGCAGTTAGTCAAACAATATCTGACTTAGAGCAGCAGTTGAACGTACAATTATTTGATCGTTTTAAACGTCAATTGCATTTAACAGATGCTGGAGATACTCTTTATGATTATGCTAAAAGGATCATTGCATTAACAGATGAAGCGAAAACAACAATGCAGGAGTATGAAATAGGAACGAAAGGAAAATTACAAATTGGTGCTAGTACGACAATTGGAATCTACTTATTACCACAACTAGCTGCTTCATTTCGTTCAAAAAATGAACAAATACATTTAAATTACACGATTAACAATACGAGAGTTATCGAGGACTTAATCTTAAAACATGAGTTAGATATTGGTATTGTTGAGGGAACTGTCCATTCGAAAGATATTATTGAAACACATATGATGGATGACGAGTTATTTCTCATCTGCTCACATTTACATGAATGGGCAACTAAAGAACCAGACGCAATTGAAACTACAGACTTGCAAAATGAGTCGATTATTGCCCGGGAAAAAGGCAGTGGTACACGAGAAGTTGTCGAACAAGTTCTTTCATTACATAAAATAACTTTGAACAACACACATACTTTAAATAATACTGAGGCAATCAAAAAAGCAGTTGAGGCTAACCTTGGGGTTACGTTCCTATCAAAGCTAGCCATTCAAGATGAACTTTCAGACAAACGGATTATTCACGTTCCGCTTAAACAAATATCTTTTCCTCGCACATTAAAAATCATTTACCATAAAGATAAATACATGACACCACTCTTTCAATCTTTTTTAAATCACTGTCAACAATTTGCATTGCAGTGAGCATAAATTAAGCACTTCACAAAATGAATTAAGTTATTTACAAGTTGAATAATTTTCTTGATTTGTCAGTTGCAATAAAATAGGCTAAATATTAAGGTTTGCATATATATTTACAAATGAAAGGGAATTATTGTATGAAACCATCTTTTGAACAAGAAAATCCATTCAGAGGTACTTTCGGAAATTTGGAAAATTTCGTTGACCACGTTAGCGAAACACTTCGTTGTCCAATTACTATAGAAGATACTAATCACCGCCTACTCGCATACAGTATGCATGATGATCGTACAGATTCAGCTCGTATTTCGACTATCATTGGTCGTCGTGTACCTGAAAAAGTCATTAATGCACTTTGGAAAGATGGCGTAATCCCTACATTAAATAAAAGTGATGATCCTGTACGCATACGCAGCATAGACGATATTGGATTAGGAGATCGAGTTGCCATAACCATTCGCAAAAACACTGAAATACTGGGTTATATTTGGGCACTTGAAGTAGAAAAAAAATTAGATGAAGAGGATTTTCTTCTCCTTAAACAAGCTGCAAGCTCAGCAAAGAATCAATTAATGAAACTTCAAATAACCCGTGAAAAACAACAAGAAAACTATCAAGAGTTTTTTTGGCAATTACTCACAGGTCATATTGATGATGAGAATGATATTAATAGACATTTTGAAAGATTACATCTATCTCCTCCACCGCTTTTTTCAGTTGTTGTGTTTCAATTTTCTAGTTCGATTAACGAAACAACTGAAAAACAAATTGCTTATTTGTTAAAAACAACTCAAAAAGTTGACGTTATTTTTCATACGAGTGACCAAAAAAATCTCGTTCTACTCGTTTCACCTAAAAAGTCCGAGCACCCTACTGATGCTATCGATTCATTTATTAAAACATTTATTCATCAAATGAAAGAACGCTTTTTTGTTACGATGATTACAGGAGGATATGGAACCCTATGTGAAAAGCTAACACTCATTGAGCATAGTTATAAAGAAGCGACAGCTGTGTTAAAAATTAAAACGCGATTATCAAATGAAACTGATTCAATTTACAACTATCAAAAATTAGGTATCTATCAGTTTATAGACGTAATCTATGAAAAACGTAAGGCAGATAACTACAATAACACGTCTATTACTCTTTTAAGTAAGTATGACGAGCGCCACCAAACAAATTTATTAGAAACATTAGAAACGTATTTAGATAAAGATTGCAATATTAACAAAGCTTCTAGCGCTCTTCACGTTCATGTAAATACACTGAACTATCGATTAAAACGAATTTCGGAAATAAGCGAAATAGACTTAAAGGACCCGAACGAAAAAACAACTATTTACATCGATTTAAAGATCCGAAAATATGGAGCACTTTTATAAATCACGTCACTTATGACATTTGACAACACAATGAAATCCTATTCATATTCCGCATGCTATCTGAATTCATTTCCAATACATTCACCATAATTAATAGGTGAATGTATTTTTTACATTTGTGTAAAATCACAAATACCCCTTCCTCTTTTTTATTATCTAAACAAAGATAATTTTCAAACAACAATTTATAATGAATTTACTCGCTATAGAGTTAAATATAGTTAAAATTACTTTTACTACTTTTTTATCGTTTAACATCTATAGAATTAAAAAGTTGATTATAAAAGCTTATCGTTAAACTCTCACTTTACAATCACTTACTAAATTGTCTTTTAGTGAATATCACTAACGTATTGCTAAATTAACACGCACAAATAGGAGGAATATGAAATGATTATTGGTGTACCTACAGAAATTAAAAACAATGAAAACCGTGTTGCAATCACTCCAGCTGGTGTACTTTCTTTCCGTCAAGCTGGTCATGAAGTATTAGTCGAAAACAACGCTGGAGTTGGTAGCGGTTTCACTAATGAAGCTTATGAAGTTGCAGGAGCAAAAATTGTTGAAACTGCGGCTGACGTTTGGAGTCAATCAGAAATGATTATGAAAGTGAAAGAACCTCTTGAGGAAGAATATGTGTATTTCCGTAAAGGACTTATTCTATTCACTTACCTTCACCTCGCAGCTGAGCCCAAACTTGCTGAAGCATTAAAAAACAGCGGGATTATTGCGGTTGCTTATGAAACAGTTGAAGTTAACCGAACACTTCCTCTTCTTACACCAATGAGTGAGGTTGCAGGTCGAATGGCTTCACAAATCGGAGCACAATTCCTTGAAAAACCTAAAGGTGGCATGGGTATCCTGCTTGGCGGAGTTCCAGGTGTTCGTCGTGGTAAAGTAACAGTTATCGGTGGTGGTGTCGTTGGTACACATGCAGCAAAAATTGCGGTTGGACTCGGCGCTGATGTTAATATTATTGACTTAAGCCCAGAACGTCTTCGTCAACTAGATGATTTATTCGGTAACAGTGTAAACACAATCATGTCTAACCCACTAAACATTGCAGAAGCTGTTAAAGAATCTGACCTTGTAATTGGTGCCGTTCTTATTCCTGGTGCAAAAGCGCCTAAGCTCGTTACAGAAGAAATGATTAAATCAATGCGTGATGGATCTGTCGTTGTCGATGTTGCAGTAGACCAAGGTGGAATCATCGCAACTGCTGATAAAGTGACAACACATGATAACCCTACTTATGTAAAACATGGCGTTGTACATTATGCGGTTGCTAACATGCCTGGAGCAGTTCCACGTACATCAACTCTTGCACTTACGAACGTTACCATTCCTTATGGTCTGCAAATTGCAAATAAAGGTGTTAAGCAAGCACTTCTAGATAATGTAGCACTTGCAAAAGGACTTAATGTTGCAAACGGACATGTAACATATGAAGCAGTAGCACGTGACCTTGGTTATGACTACGTAACCGCTGAAGAAGCACTTGCATAAATTATCAATATTTAAACCACTCAAGTAAAAGCTTGAGTGGTTTTTCTATTAATACAGACTTAATTTAATAAGATTAACTGATGGATTTTGACCATTATTTGCGTATAATTAATAGGAATTCATTAAAAAAGATAGATTAAATACATGCTCAGAATAACAATCAACTTACATGTAGAGGAGTGAGCAGATGAAGCATGCAAGCTATCGAGATACATGGGTTAGCATCTCACTAGATGCTATTAAAAATAACATTCAGCAATTTCGCAACCACATTAGTAGTTCATGCAAATTCATGGCTGTTGTGAAAGCTGACGGTTACGGACACGGAGCAGAAATAATTGCAAAGACAGCAATTAAAGAAGGTGCTGATTATCTTGGTGTAGCATTTATAGATGAAGCGGTACAGCTAAGAAAGTGCGGAATTACGACACCTATCCTTGTGCTCGGCTATACACCACCAGACACACTACAACTAGCAATCGAACAAAATATCACACTTACTTGTTTTAGTGAAGACATACTCGTGGAAGCTTCAAAAATTGCCACTAATTTAAACAAAACAGCTCTTATTCATTTGAAAGTTGATACTGGCATGTCTCGTATTGGTGTACGAACGAAAGAAGATGCTTTGTCATTCACTAATCGAGCAGCTTCCCTACCTAACGTTGTATTAGAGGGAATCTTTACGCACTTCGCAGCTGCAGATTCAAATGATTCTACTTTTACTGACATGCAATTTTCAACCTTTCAAGAGATTGTAGACTATGTTGAAAGAAGTGGGTTTCATTTTCAACTGAAACATTGCTGCAATAGTGCAGGTACCATGCAATATCCACATATGCACCTTGATATGGTTAGAGTGGGGATTAGTTTATACGGTCTACTTCCAGATCCAAATATACCTACTCGCCCTTTTGAATTGAAACAAGCTATGCAATTTAAAACAAAAATTGTAACAGTTAAAGACTTAGAAGAAGGTAATTCCATTAGTTACGGTTGTACGTATACAACAGAGTCAACACGCACAATCGCTACCCTTCCAATTGGATATGCAGACGGTTTAAATCGTCTACTATCAAATAAAGCTGAGATGATTGTCAGAGGAAAAAGAGCACCTATCGTTGGACGTATTTGTATGGATCAAACGATGATCGATGTTACAGGCATCCCTAATGTACAGCATCATGATGAAGTGACCATTTTCGGTCGTGACCAGAATTGCTTTATCTCAATTGACGAAATCGCACAGCTTATCGGTACGATAAATTATGAAATTGTATGTGCTATTGGAAAACGAGTTCCTCGTATTTATTACGAAGGTGATAACATCGTTGATAGTCAAAACTTATTTTTCAACCAACACTAGGATTTCGATGTAAATAAACACAAAAGAGTACAACCTGTTCCTAAGAAGAGTTTGTACTCTCTTTATATTGTTGTGAATTTTTCACTTTATGTTTTTTTGTTCTATTTATAAAACTCCATATGTCTTTTTGTTTGCTTGTAATAGTGCAATCTATCTTGCAACGTACCTGTATGAAATTCGAACTTATGACCATCTGGATCTGTAAAGTAGATAGATTTCTTATCTCTTTCATCCCTTTGACGACCAGATAAAATATTAACATTTAACTCGTTTAATTTTGTATACATATTATCAAACTCCTCTTCTTCTATAGAAAAGGCAATATGTGTATAAGAATGATTTAATGTCGAGCGGTCAATATCCTTCTCTTCATTTAGGGCAAGCCACATCCCATTCAGATCGAAATAAGCCGTGGTCCTTCCCTTCACTAATAATTTTGCATCAAATACTTTTTCATAAAACATTATAGATTCGTCTAAGTTCGAAACTGAAAATAAAAAATGGTTTAGTCCTTTTATCGACATTTTATCAACTCCAAATAATTACTTCATCAAACATGCAAAAGTTCTCAGTCTACTTAACTACCTAATAGATGTAAACCGTGTTAAAGTGGGTGCTTACTCCATCCTTTAACAACCGGATAGTTTCATAATTCTTATCTAAGTTTATTTTATATAACAACTGAAAGTTCAGACTACTATCTGTATTATTATCAGTCTCATCTTGACTGTAATTAATGATTAACGTATCACCACTACTATCGACATTAAAGTCACTAAAATGAATCGCCTTTTCACCTTGCTCAACATTGATCCCAGTTAAAAAATATATAATAATTTATCATACTTCACAAATTGATGAACACCATTTTTTTCTTCTGCTTGTATTACTAATTCTTTCGTTTCCTCATCAGCATTGCTAAGTTCTACTTTATGAAACGATAGTATTCTTTCCTCATTATTACTATAAAGCTCTACTTCATTAGTTTCTATCTTTGTAGAACAACTTACGACAAATAGTATAAAAAATGTTACTAACAACCTCTTCATTCATACCCCCCACAAACTTTTACATTTGTATTATTGCAAATAAAAACAATTTTTCTTTTTAATTACTATTATAACGAGTGATCACTATTATAAGAGAATCCTTTACGTATGCACATAATAATTCACGAAACCTTTGCTTCATCGTTCAAGAAAACTATTTTGGATAATAAGAATACCCTGGATATTTCACTACAGACCATTCTTCTTTCCGTAACGCATTCATTAATTCTGGTCCCACACATAAGTTCGACTGCACCGTATCGGTTGAGGTATATTCCAGTTATATGGTCTATTCATGAAAAATTATTAACTCCCCTAATTTCGATTTGTTGTACTAGAAATATATAGAAAGTATTTGAATTATATACATGTAATAGCAGGCGACTACGAAACTAACTTGTAATTAAGATAAGAAGAAAATGATCATCTTATAGATCCAATCTAAAATGGATCAATAGCGTTGACAAAAAGGGATTACCTTCAAATTTCCCAACCTTAACAGTCGATTAAAAATCATTAATTAGCAAATTTAGATTACAGAACGGTTGAATTTATGTTCTTTTTTTGTGTTCAAAAATAACACTGTATTAATGTCAAAGCCATCATATTCCGTATTCATAATTGGCATACTAAAAAAAGAAAGCAAAACTTCTTGCAAAAGTCATCAATATTGTGTATTATCTAATTGTGCACAACCTTTATTGATAAAGGAGGCCTGCTTTTGGAAAAATACACAAATTTAAATTTAGATAACCAATTATGTTTTGCCGTTTATGCGTGTTCAAGAGAAATTACGAAAAGTTACCGTCCTCTCTTAGAAGAGTTAGACATCACGTATCCTCAATACTTAGTATTACTAGTATTATGGGAACACGAGCGGTTAACCGTAAAAGAGATTGGCAACCATCTTTTATTAGATTCGGGTACGTTAACCCCTATGCTAAAAAGAATGGAGCAAGCAAACTTAATCCATCGCATACACGATACTGAAGATGAACGTAAACGTTATATCATCCTTAGTGATTTCGGCAAAAGTTTACAGGAAAAGGCAACTTGCATTCCTAAAGAAATGGCACCGAAATTCGGGCTAACTTTCAAGGAATACACTGAACTTTTAAATATGCTAACAAAAGTAACAAATAATTTATTAGATAAATAAGGAGAGATTTATTATGCAACCACTATACACAACAACAGTAACAGCTACAGGCGGAAGAAACGGAAGTGTAAAATCAGAGGATAACGTATTAGATTTAAACGTTCGTATGCCGAAAGAATTAGGTGGTAGCGGTGAAGTTGCTACAAATCCAGAACAATTATTCGCAGCAGGATATTCAGCTTGCTTTGACAGTGCACTTAACTTAGTTATTACGAGAAAACGCGCAAAAGTTGAAAGTACTGAAGTAACAGCAAGTGTAACAATTGGTAAAGATCCAGAAGATGGCGGTTTTAAACTAGCTGTAGAATTAAATGTAGCAGTTAACGGTGTAGATAAGGAAACAGCACAAGAGCTTATTGAAGCAGCTCACCAAGTATGCCCTTATTCTAAAGCAACTAGAGGCAACATTGATGTTACGTTAACAGTAAAATAATCCAAATAAGTGCCTCGAAAGTGTTAAATATCTTTCGAGGCACTTATTTTCATGTTTTGTTGTTACTATACACAAGTTACATTAACGATAATCAATATCCATTTCAGCCATTTCTTGTGCTAGGCGCATATTAGATAATGCAAGCTGTGCTAACGTCACTTCTTCGTCTGGAAGATAATATCCATCTTCATTAGGTGTCATAATTTCCAATGCTCCTACTAGGGCCACATAACCAACATTTGCTTTCTCTACTTGCTCACTATCTTTCATATTTAACTTATAAATCTCATAATGATCAGCAACATTTGTCAACTTAAGTATACGGCCGTACCAGACTGCAAGCTCTTCTCTCGTGATTGTTTCATCAAGCGGGAAGTTTTCTGTATCTGCTTCTAATACACCTCTATCAATCGCTAACTCAATCATTCCATATAAGTCATGATCAGTATCGATATTCTTAAACGTTTGTCTCTTTTGCTCTTCATAGTCATAACGCTCATAGCGGTAATAACGTGAAAGTGATTTAGATAATACTTTCAAAGCATCCCCCTTTGTTATGACTGCATCTGGATTAAACGTTTCTGGATTCTCTACTTCAATAATTCCAGCTTGAATCATGAAGTTTAGCTCTTCTTCTGCCCACGGATGTTCAATTGTAACATCACTTGGTTGTTTTCCAGAATCATATCGTGACGATGCTGCTGTCCACTCACCTGTTTGTGCATCATAATATTTGCGTAATACTTCTTTATCCATCTCTCCAGTATAAATGAGCTTATAATGATTTGCTTGATATTCATTTTGATTGTTGTTAGAGACATATTGCAATTCTGTTTGTAAAACATCTTTATAATCTTTTAATGCTTCTTCCTTCGATACTACTTCACTTAGTGATGGCCAGTCTGATATTTGATCAAAGTCAATTGAAAATCCCAATAGTTCCCCATCACCAGCTATTGAAACTCGTATTCCATTCCCATTTACTATTGTTCCATCCTTAACCCTTGGGAAATAGAATCGATACTCTTCATCATCGCTATCATACCTATTTTGTCTATTATCACTTTCATTAGGATAAGCTACTTCATGAACATATGATGAGGCATATTTTTCTACATAGTCAACCGCTTTATTTAAGGCGTTTTTATATGCAAGTGGACGACTACTATCTTCTTCACCTAGAAATCGTTCATCAAAACCACCACGATAATCTATTAATTCACCTGTATCTACATCTATCTCGATAGATGAACCGCTACCTCCGTTTCTTGTCTCATACATAAATTCAACATCATAGACACGTTGTCCTCGATAATTTTCTCGTTCATTAACGCCTTCTATATTTAGTTTAACGAAGTCATTTTTTGGCATTAGTAATTGTTCAGCCATTTCTTTCGCTTCTTTTTTTGTAATACTTGCTGTTTTTTCAACTGGTGTACTAGATAATACTTTCAGTTTTTCTTTCTTTGGAAGCTTGTCTAGCAATTCACCGGCTATGTAATATTGACCTGTCATTCCATGAATACCATCAATTTTTGGTGAAGGTAAGTATGTTAATACTGCCTTTACATCATCAGATCGTTCATATTGAATTTGATATTGCAACTCAACATTTGATGCTTCTTTCAAACGATCTAATGCTTCACTTTCTGTAAGCAGGCTCTCTTTCTTTTCGAATACCTCTTGCTTGCCAGTTAATTCGTTAAAATAATAAGAAACCACTCCACTACCTAATACTTCGATTCTTATTGATTGATCTGGAACAGGTACATCATTTACCACTTTATCAAAACGGAAGTTATACTCAACCGGTTCAGTTAACGTTTGATTATCATAAAAATATAACTCATCATCATTATCAGCAAGTTGATAATCACTGCCATTAGTCATACGATTTAAAAAAGAAACAGCAATTTTTTCCGCATCTTCTTTTGAAACTTGAGGTGGAAACAAAGCTTCTTCGTTGTTTTCATTATTATAGGAATAATAAACTAACTCCAAATTTTCTCCAACAAAACTAAACCTACCACTAACATACATATCAGAACTTAACTCTTTAAAAAACCTCAACCCGTAACTCTCAAGTTCACTTTCTTCTCCATAAGACCTACCTGAATCAAATCTGAATTCTTCTTCCCTCACATCCTCAAACATACCCGGGAATAGTTCATGAACACGTTCTATTAATCTTTCCTTATCCATCACTTCACTAGTAGTCGTTTTAGCAGCCAATACATTTGTCGGTATAGACGTTTCTGCATAGGCAATAGGTGCAATGCCTCCAAGCACTAATGACGAAGATAAAGCTACAATACCTAACTTATAATATTTCAATCTACTTCCTCCTATTCTATTTTATTCCTTTTTTATATTTTATAATGATAGAATACTATATAACGGTATAATTTATTAATTTTTACCAACAAACACAACTTTATACCTATTTCTAATTATATTGTAACCTTTTATTAGAATTAGCGTCTCATTTTGTAAAGGAAAGAATATTTATGAATGAATTTAAAGGAGGAATTTTACGTGAAGAAAGCTATTACACTTTTGATGAGTAGTGCACTCATTCTCCCAACGATACTTACACCGACTGTCGCTTTCGGAAAGAGTTCATCTGCTCCAGAAACACTCCCAGTTGATATTGTTGAGAATACAAAAATTACACAAAATTCATTAATTAAACAGCCCGATATTTCAAAGGAGCAAGCAATCAAACTAGCCAAGGATGCTTTCCCAATCCCAGATAACTACAAACAAACACAAGTTGAACTAAATTCCAAATACTATCAAAGCAGCTATCCAGCATGGATAATTCGTTGGGAACTTCAAGAAAATGAGGAATATGGTTCGATTGGCATCTCATTAAATGCAGAAACTGGAGAAATCGCATCTATTTATTTTAATCAGTCAGATAACAATGAAGAAAAATCATTCCCACCAAAAGTCGAACGTGAAGAAGCGAAGGAAATCGCAATTAACTATTTAGAAGACATACTTCCTGATAAGGTTGATGACTTTCTGTATGATGATTCAAACGACAACAACGTAAAACCACCGCTTGATGATGATATAAATTATCGATTCTCATTTAACCAAGATGTTAACGGCATTCCATTCAAACAAAACCATGTGGAAATATCCGTAAACGGTAATGGGAATGTTCGAAACTTTGAATACTCTTGGATCAAAGATTATACGTTTCCTAGTGATGAAAATATTTTAAAAGCACAAGAAGTATTGAATAAAATGAAAGATTCGTTTCCGTTAGAGCTTCAATATAAAGAAGTTCAAAGCTTTGGAAGTAAAAACAAAGATTTAATCGTGCCTGAGTATTTCAATGAAGATACACAAATGCAACTTATTTATGAACAGGTATCAAACATAAACTCAATAAATGCAAAGACAGGTGAATGGTTAGATTCACAAGGAAATCCGATAAAGGATTCATTAAATATAAGGAAAGAACCTATTTCGAAAAAACCGCTTGATTCCGCTCCTTCACATTCAAAAGAGTTAACTGCTGAAGAAGCAGAAAAAATAGTCAAATCGTACTTTTCTATTCCTAAAGATGCAGAATTAGCAAATGTAGAATACGAAGAAAATGATTATCGTGTACAAGGAGCCGTTTGGAACTTAAGGTGGACGAAAGAACCTTCACAGTGGGTGAATGCTTCTGTTCATGCACAAACAGGAGAGCTAATAACATATAATCAACAAAATCATTATGCTAAAGAAAGTAATACTGTAAAATACTCTGAAGAAAAAGCAAAAAAGATCGCTATCGATACAGTCAAAGAAATTTTACCTCATAAGGCAAACCAACTATCGTTAGTTAATACACGTACTTGGGAATATATAAAAAATCAACCAGCTCAATATTACTTTACGTTCGAAAGGCTTCACAACGGCATCCCTGTACCATCACAACGAACGACTGTAACGATTTCATCACAAAATGGTGAAGTGATAGATTTTGATCACAATTGGGGAGAGCGTGATTTTCCTTCAAATGATAATGTCATACCTGTAGACGAGGCGATTCAACGATACTTTGACCTCCATTACGTTGAACTTGCCTTTGAATTGATACACCCTACAGATGAGAAACCGAAAGTCCAGCTAATGTATACACTAAAACGCAAGCAAACTGACGAACCTGTCTATTTAGATGCAACAAAAAATGAGTGGATTTCAAACAAAACGGGTCTTCCATATGAAATTGACTTGGATTTAAATGTGACTGATCTTGAAGGGCATTGGGCAGATAAAGAGTTAAGATTGATGGTCGAATATCGTGCTTTACAGCCAGATAAAATGGGAAAGATACACCCTGACAAGTTAATTACACGTGGAGAAATGATAAAAATGTTTATGCTCACACAACGACCTTATGTCTACTATCAAGAGAAGGCAATGAGGTTGGCTGTAGCTGAATCAGAATCGACTTTTAACGATGTTTCATCTGCTTCACCGTATCATGTATATATTGAAGAAGCTGTTCGTGAAGGTTTAATTGATACAGACATTAAAGATTTTAAACCTGATGAACCTGTAACACGTGAAGAGCTTGCCTTACTCATTACGAGAGCACTCGGCTATAATAAGCTCACTGAATACGAAGATTTATTTAATCTTAACTTTGAAGATAATGAGAACATCAGCGAAAAAGGAGCAGTTGCTCTCGTACAACACCTTGGCATTATGACTGGAACTGACAATAAATTTTCTCCACAAGCGAATGTTTCACGTGCTCAAGCAGCAAAAGCATATTTCGAATATTTAACGAAACAAGGTTTGAAGGTTCGATAAAATAAAACACCAATAGTTCATTGTTACTTAACTGATGATTACTTCTATATAAAACCTTCATTTTGTAGTGACGGAACTACATGAAAAAATACCATTAACACCTCCTTAATAGGAGGTGTTTTGTTTTTCCTCTTTTATTTCTTAGTAAAAGACTTGTATAATATAATTTATACATACAAAAAAATGTTAATGGACGGTTGATACATGGAATCTATTATCGGAATTATCTTTATCATCTCTGGTATTATGAACGCTATTTCACCTAAAATGTCAGCGTATATTGAAGGTGGGTTTCTATTCAAAAAATTACCGCCAAATGAAACATCTCTTAAAACACGACGCTACGTGGGCATTGCAATGATTGTTTTTGGAATTTATTTACTACAATAATATAAACTGTGCTATAGAGAGGGGAAGAAAATAAAGATGAGAAAGAACCAACGTTTGCAGTTAAAATACTTAGATAAAGCAAATGGAACGATGCTCTGGCATCTGCCAGATAAACCAATTAAAAGTAAAACTGTACATCCTGAAGAAACATTAGCTTCCTTACTTTCTCCCAGCTCAAACAAGTCAGACATTAAAAAGATTAATCAAGCATTAGAACTCTTGAAACAAATTAAAGATGATAATGAATTAGACGATTAAACAACTGGTCTAATTCACTATTTATCATAATTTTAAACTCATTATTCCATATCAAGACAGGTTGACTAACGGTACTAATAAAAGATCCTTTAAGCTGATTGCTTAAAGGATCTTTTATTTAATTAAAATAAACTTCTATCTGTCAAAGATGATCATGCCCCTTTTCTATTAAAACTGTATAGACTTTCGAAAATTTCAACTCGGAAGCTTAACATCATTGGACATGTGACAAACTGTAACTAATTTGTTACTTATTAACTCACAAAATTGGCTATGATCGATAGAAGAATATATTTTGTAAAGGATGCGAGACTATGTTTGGACGATTCATGTTTATCACATTATTACTAGTAGCTTTAACAGGCTGTAATATATTTGAATCACCATCATCAATGATTCAGCCCCCAAAACTTACACATTCTCAAACCGAATTAATATCAGCAGTCGATCAACTCCTACCGAAAGGAGCAATTCCAATTAGTCCAACTGTACAAGGTAGTAGTCAAACGATATCCTTTGCTAATGTAAACGGTTCTGATGAAGAAGAGGCAATCATTTTATATGAAATAGAAGAAGATTATCGAATGAATAGGTATGGAATGGTACTTCAACAATCAGATAACACTTGGGAGAAAATCGCTCAATTTAAAATTGAAGGATATGAAGTTGCTGCTCTACAGTTCGTTGATTTAACAGGTGATGGGGTAGATGAAGTAATCGTTGGTTCTACCATAAACGCTGGTCAAAATGGTCTCACTATTTATCAAATTGAAAATGATGATGCCAATGCTTTACTTCATACATCATATGCAATGTATGAAGTCCAAGATTTGAATCAAAACGGGATAAATGATTTAACGGTATTACAGTTTGAACGAGAAGTAGGCGGAACACTGACCCTTTTTGAAAATGAAGAATCACAATTGATAGAACGTGCTAAAGGTGAGCTTCCAGCTTCTTGGATTTCTTACGGATCGATGGCTGTCGGATCGCTCACACCTAACATTAATGGCATTATACTTGATGGTTTTGTTGGTGCTCATTCTGGAGTAACTGAAATTTATGTTTTAGAAGGAGATAATATCATCAATCCATTTGGCGAACAAGAAGACTTCCTTATATATAATCCAAGTATTACGGAGAGTAAAGATATTAATAATGATGGCATCCTTGAAGTTGTCATGATGGAAGCTCCGAAAGGCTATGAGGACGCCTCATATGTAGCTACACCTTATTTTGATAGTTACTATCAATGGGATGGTAAGCAAGATTTTATTTTCCAACAGAAGGGCTATTCGAATTATGCGGCACATTTTAGTTATATGTTTCCAAACTCTTGGGATAACGTAACAATCGAAATAGAAGAAACTCACTTTAAGTTTCGTGATTATTCGACTGATGAATTGTTATTTGACATTCAAGTTATTCCGATTGATACATGGAAACCAAAAAAGAATGTGTATGTACTCGCAGAGACGAAAACTGACATATATATAACTCATGTTGAGGACGAGGATTTACAAGACAACTTTATTTTAGAAGATCCTTATTAATTATTCATGACGAAGCTCAAGTTTACGAAGGAGTGAGAAATTTGACATCGATACTTGTATTAGAAGACGAACCCGGTATAAGAAGCTTTATTGTTCTTAACCTTAAACGAAATGGTTATACAGTTATCGAAGCCGAAACAGGAGAGGAAGCACTACAGCAATTTAATGAACACCCTGAGATTGACATCGCATTATTAGATGTTATGCTGCCAGGGATTGACGGTTTTGAAGTATGCAAGCAAATTCGTAGTAAAACTGAGCAAGTTGGAATTATTATGCTTACAGCTCGTACACAAGAAGTCGATCGTGTTCACGGTTTAATGTCTGGTGCAGATGATTATATGAACAAACCTTTCAGTCCTGCTGAATTAAATGCACGAATTTTTAGCTTAATGCGACGAATTAAAGGTTCATCACCAAAACAAGCAATGCGATCATCTATATTCCAGTTAAATCCTAAAACGAAACAAGCGAAAAAACATGGAGAACTTATTGATCTTACACCAACTGAGTTTGCTCTCTTACAGCTGTTTCTCTCAAGAAGTGAAGAACCTATTAGTAGAAATGAATTACTTGATGAAGTTTGGGGAGTAGAATATGTTGGTGATCCTAAAATTGTTGATGTCAATGTACGACGTCTTCGAAAGAAAATTGAAGATGATCCCTCAAAACCGGCCTTCCTAGAAACGGTATGGGGATTAGGGTATTGTTGGAGTGAGAACAAGCAATGACTGGTATTAATAGACGCATTATTCTTCATTATATGTTTGTCATTCTTTTAACAATTGTAATTATTGAAGTTATCTTCATTTCATCAATATCTAAATATTATAACGAAGGTGTGACTGAAACACTTGTTAATCATGCGAACGTTTCAACCTCGTTCACTGAAGAGTACATGACTCTTACAAGGCATGATTTCAAATCACAAATACCATGGATAAGAGAGAGTTTGAAATATCCTAATACAGAAATGCAAATCATTAGCTTAAACGGAGAGGTTCTTTCCACCTCAACAGGGATTACGAATGAAGAAATTATAACAACACCAGACATTAAGGAAGCGATTTCAGGAGAAATAAGTATTCATAAAGGAATACTTAACGAAGAGTCAATTTTAGCTGTATCAGCCCCATTGCCCTCAAAAGAAAGCCAAGTTGTCGGTGTAATTCGCTTCGTCACGTCACTCGAACGAGTCGAAGACAAAATTCAAAGTACTGCGTTATTTTCTATTTCTATCGGACTGGCAGTTATGTTAGTCGTCTTCATCATTAGCTTAAGACTAGCCCGTTCGATTGCGAAACCACTTCAAGAAATTACACGAACATCTGAGAAAATGGCAAGAGGGCGCTTCGATATTGAATTGAATGAAACTTACATTGATGAGATTGGTACACTTGCGAAAACTCTAAATCACATGGCTCGTGAAATCCAACAAACAGATAAGATGAAAAACGAATTCATTTCGTCTATATCACACGAATTACGCACACCATTAACGAGTATAAAAGGCTGGAGTGAAACGATTCTGACTGGAGATATGAGAGAAATTAACGAAACGAAACAGGGGCTAACGATTATCTCAAAGGAAACTGATAGACTCATTACACTCGTTGAAGAATTACTAGATTTTTCACGTTTTGAATCAAATCAACTTAAGCTTACATTGAATGCTGTGTCGATCTCAGAGCTAGTGAATGATGTTGTCACACAAATGAAACTTAAAGCATCGCAGCATTATATTTCTATTATTTTCACAAAAGAACAAGAACACATCATTAACGCAGATGAAAACCGCTTGAAGCAAGTTTTCATTAACATCATCGATAATGCGATTAAATATTCACCGCCACACACTCAAATTGATATTTCTATGAATGTTGATAATCATAACAATTCAATCATTACGATAAGTGATAAGGGGATAGGCATTTCAGAAGAAGCAATCAGTAATGTTACGAAAATGTTTTACCAAGTTGATCATCAAAAAGACGGTACTGGACTCGGATTAGCCATATGTAAAAAAATCATCGATTTACATAAAGGTGAATTGAACATAAAAAGTAGTTCTCAGTCAGGTACGACCGTTACGATTAAGTTACCTCATGACCCAACGTTAATGACCAAGTAAAAGAAACACTCATTATTAAGGTATAGAAATATCCTTCTAATGAGTGTTTTATTTAATTCGATTAATAATATTCCATTTTTCACTATAAACGTAGTACTATATCATTATTCTTGTCATTTTTTTATACTAGATAGGCCAGTTATCGGATTAAAGATCATCCTTACGATTCAATAAAAAACGAATTAATTTCCGATATTATTCATAACACTCTCTATATGAAAAGGAGGCTTTCAGAGATGTTTTCATTTTTCAAAAAACATAAGAAAGCACATGCCCCAACCTTTACGAAGAAAGAAATGAAAGAACAATCGACAACCTTGCTTACACACTATATTTCTCTCAATTCATTTGTAGAAAAACATGAAGGTATAGGTAATATAGATGAGCAAAAAGAGATGTTAGAAATGGCAATTCACTTAGTTAGTACATACATTAGCAATGGTACTGAACAAGACATCATTAATTTTCTCCACCCTAATCATAATACAGTAAGGCAAAAAGTTCTTAATGAACTACATGTTGAGAAGCAACATTATTTACGTGATTTGAATCAACTACGTCAAATTATCCAACGTTCTAATAGTGTAGAAAAAAAAGAAAAGTATCGAATAATTAAAGAAAAACTTGAACATTCTATCGACCCGTATATTCGCAAAATTAACGATTATAATGAACGATTTTCTTATGAAGAAACGAGAGATCAAGGTTTTCAAACATTCCATGACTTATTTGAATACCTATCTGAAATTGAAGAGAAATATGAGAATAATAAAAAGCTTGGCTAATGCCAAGCTTTTTATACTGTTTCAAAATATTCTTTATTAAATCCACCAACGCGTCCAGTATTATCAACGATAAACAGAAACTCTTCTGTTTCATTTTTCACTTCATATACTTTCCCTACAGTTAGTACGTTTTCAACTGTATATTTTTTTGCATTAGTATGTACACATTTCACTTTACTAATTGTTTTACTATCTTTCCAACCTTCATGAATCACTTCACATGCTCCTTTCTTAAATCCTTATTCATACTTCTCAATAGTGCTAAGTATATCATATGCTAACAAAGCTTTATATAAGCAACACACCTTATGCTCTCTCCTAAATCGTACTAGCAGGAATTACTCACTTAACATTGAAGAGGATTTCCTCATACAACTATCCATCGCTTCTATAATTGAACCTCGAAATTGATTTTTTTCTAATGTTGTAACAGCTTCAATCGTTGCTCCACCTGGAGAACATACTTGATCTTTTAATTCACCTGGATGCTTACCAGTTTCCAATACCATTTTCGCTGCACCAAGAACTGCTTGAGCAGCCATTCGATACGCTTGTGGTCTCGCAAAACCCTGTTTAACAGCTCCGTCTGCTAATGTTTCGATAAACATATAGACATAGGCTGGTGATGAGCCACTAACGGCAGGTACAGCATCCATTAATGCTTCAGGTATGAGTTCTGCTTTTCCAAAGCTTTCGAACATGCGAACAACATAAGCTTCTTCTTCAGCTGTGATCGCATCATTTGTACATAATGCACTCATTCCTTCTCCAACGAGAGAAGGTGTATTTGGCATTGTTCGAACAACTTTCAACTGTCTTCCAAATTGTTCTTCTATATATTTCAAACTCGTACCTGCTGCAATCGTTATGATAATGATGTCTTCTTTAACAGCATCTCTAATTTCATGAATAACGCTTGTATATTGATCAGGCTTTACAGCTAGTACAACAATATCTGCCCAAGCCGCTACCTTCTGATTGTCATTTGTTACCTCAATTTGATATTTTTCTGACACCGTACTTATCGTTGCATCTGATACTGCTGTTGCTCTCACATCAGAAGGATCGGCAAATTCCGACTTTAACATTCCTTCAATGATTGCTTGAGCCATATTTCCACAGCCTATGAATCCGATTCTCTTAGACAATGTAATCCCACCTATTTTTGAATTCTTCATTAATTATAGTTGATTTTCAATTATGACACAAAGAAACTCATCCCTCACTAATCATTTGTGAGGAATGAGCTATCATTTAACCAATTCTTCTCTTCAATTGTGTATACAATGGAATTCTTTTATTCAGATGTTTAGATTTAGAATGGATAAGCAATATAATCTGCATCATTGTAATAAAAAAAGATGAACGCTTATAAGCTAAATATTTCGGTTCCCAATCATGAGCGAACTTTCCTTTATACTCTCGTAAGCCTCTGAATTTATAGAGAAAATGCCCGTGTAAATAGATATATCTCGCTAACCTTTCATATTTTCTAGCATACTTGTATTCTCCAACACCAGCTAGTGGCGAAAAACCTAAACTGCACGACGAATAACCATTTTCCTTTGACCACTGAAATATGGATGCAAATAAAACGTCCATCGTACCATTTGGACTTGCTTCTACTGACCTCATTAAGTCAATACCGATAACATTGTCTGCATTTTGTTGTCCAGCTAGCGTAGCAAATGCAATCAGCTTACCTTGAGAATTCTGAATAATAGCGACTGGAAATAAAGAAACATACGTATTGTCAAACGAACCTACTGAAAAACCTTTTTCCTTCCGGTTATTCAACCATGAGTCAGATACTTCCTTCATTTCTAATAAAAAAGCATTCGTATAAGGAGGCTCAAGCACTTGAAATTGATAACCAAGACGCTCTAATTTATTCTTACTAGTCCTTAACTTAGCTCCTTTTTTTCCAGTCAGTGAGAAATCTGATAAATTCACATATCCTTCTTCTCCCAACTTCACAAATCGAAAACCAACTTGATGATACATATCCATATATTCTCTGTTCACTTGATAAAAAATGGGGACACACTTTTCACGTTCAGCAAATACTTGAAACTCATACACTATTTTTGGCAACGCTTCCTCTTTCCCAATTGGATCCCCTAGTACAACTAACTTATTCCAAATCCGTCGATAAACGACACAAGCGTCTCGCTCTTCTGTCCAATAAATCTTCTTATCCTGTAAAAAGAATAAATGTGTATTCGTTTGATTGCCGTATTGCTTCAAAAATAGCATTAATTCATCACAATTTATCTCTTCTTCTACTTGATTATGTCCTTTTCTCATCATCACAAACCCCATACACCCTAGCATCATTACAAACGCCAATAAAACGTAAAACAAAGGGGAATAGATCACTAACATAAAACCAACCATACTCTCCTCCTCAAAACTCCCTGTCTAACAATTAAATATACCATAATTGTAAAGGAAATGAGGTTATTTATATTTTTTTCCATTTTTAACAATAAAAAAATAGAAGGGTATCCCCTTCTAGAAAGCTGTTGTAATATTTTCATAAGAAGTGAGAAACCGAATCATCTGTTCACTATGTTGGAAAAAGCGTTCATCATCAGTGTGTTTCGCTTCTTCAACAATTGTAAAACGAGTTGGTAGATTGGAATCACTACTTATCTTTGAAAATGGTTCAATATTATTTTTCAATGGTGCGATTTCATCATCTTCTCCACAATAAATTTGACACGGAATATTTGAGAAGCTCTCATGATCTAACTCATACGATTCCAAAAAATCGTTAACCTTTGAAACTGGTAGATCATAAGCTTTTGAAAGTTCTTTTCCGATTCGATCTTTCTTTTCAAGCTTTAATATATAATTTCGGTGTGTTGGTAAATCCATAACTGGCTTAATCAATGTTAATGTCTCGACAGGAATACGTTTTTTCATCGTTAACTGTAAACCAAGAATACTGCCCATGCTTATACCGATAAGATGAACAGGATTTAAAATGTGAAACCTGCGCTCCATCATTTCATATAAATTTGAAATAGCCTTCATCGCTTTCTTACTACCCCAATTTCGATTATATGCATTTGAATAACCAACAACATATCCTTGTTCATTTAGTTCTCTTACAAACTCCATACGTTCAGGCTTATCATGAATGTCCGTTGTTTTTCCATTCACATAGCCACCTGTTCCACCTAATAAGATCACTCCACCACGAAATTGATATGTTCCTGCTGGATATGAGAAGTAGACATGCTGACCCTGAATAGATGTGAACATCTCGGTTGTATCGATTGCAAATCGCTCCTTAATTCTTATTTTCTCATTATAAAGGATGTTCAAAAAGCCCTGGAAAAATGACTGTCGAATAACTGCGTTTGCTTGCTTTTCCGCTCCTCATATACCCTACAAACATATACAGAGATGCTAATACCTTCTCCGTCCTTTTTGTTCACGCTCTTATAAAACAATACAAATAATAGTATATAAGTTTACATTCTAACGAAATAACGGATATCTTTCAAGTATGATACGTTTTCTCTAGTGTCCAAATATGTGATTGACATTTACATTCAAGCAATATTTTCTTATGATGAAGCAGTCAATGGTTTAAACCCTACCTAAAAGGAGGTCTACAAAATGGCACACGAAAAAACAACATTAGAAATGCTATATAACCTTCTCTTAGATGAAATTGATGCAGGTGTACATGCAATCGATTCATCAGGAAAAACGTTTATTTATAATCAAAAGATGGCAGATATTGAATCAATGGACCGACAGGATGTGTTGAATAAAAATTTACTTGAAGTATTTCAGTTTAGTGAAGATGAAGACAGTACGCTCGTATGTGCTTTACGTAATGGACTGGAATCTCGCAATATGAAACAATCTTACTTTAACAATAAAGGCAATGAAATTACGACGATCAATAATACCTTTCCTCTTAAACATAACGGAGAGATTCTTGGGGCTGTCGAAATAGCTAAGGACGTTACAAAAATCGAACGACTCATCCGAGATAATATGGAAAAAAAAGAAAATACAAAGTATACATTTGATCATATTATTGGGCAAAGTATTGAAATGAAAGAAGTTATCGAACATGCAAAGCGATCAACAAGGACAACCTCATCTGTGCTCATTATTGGAGAAACTGGTACAGGCAAAGAAATCTTTGCCCAAAGTATACATAACGGTAGCATTCGTTCCTCAAAACCGTTTATTAGTCAAAACTGTGCAGCACTTCCAGATAACTTAATTGAAAGTTTATTATTCGGAACGAAAAAGGGGGCATTTACTGGTGCATTAGAGCGCCCAGGTTTATTTGAACAAGCTGAAGGTGGTACATTATTACTTGATGAAATTAATTCATTAAGTCCAAACCTACAAGCTAAGCTATTAAGAGCAATTCAAGAAAAATCAATCAGACGAATTGGTGGAACGAAGGATATCGCAACAGATGTACGGATAATTGCAACAATCAATGAAGATCCGATTGATGCGATTAAAAATAATAAGTTACGCAAAGACCTATATTACCGTCTTAGTGTTGTCTCATTGTTTATTTCTCCTCTTCGTGAACGAAAGGAGGATATTCCACTTCTTGTCCAACATTTCATTACGAAATATAACACCCTTTTTCAAATGAATGTTCAGTCTTTATCCGAAGAAGTGTATCAGTTATTCACACAATACAATTGGCCTGGTAATGTACGAGAACTAGAACATATTGTTGAAGGAGCGATGAACTTCATCACACATGAGCAAACAATCGACGATTCGCATTTGCCGCTCCATTTTAGAAAACGAACACAGTTTATGGAGGACACCTCTCAACCGATCAATAAAGAAAAAATCAATATACCACCTGTTGATAAGCATCTACCATTAAAACAATATTTAGCAAATATTGAAAAGGCTTATATTGAAAAGGTACTAGCAAAGCATCAAAACAACATTTCACATACAGCTACAGAACTCGGACTAAGCCGACAAAGCTTACAGTATCATTTGAAAAAACATTCAATAAGACGTTCCATTTAGCAGAGCAAGTAACATTTTCTATTTTGAAAGTTACACTTTGAATGAGTTTTCAACTCCGATATAATCAAATAAGAAACTAGCAAAAGAAGAAAAGGTGTATAAGATGAGTATTCTAACAGTAAAAAATTTAAGTCATGGTTTTGGCGATCGTGCCATCTTTAATGACGTTTCATTTCGTTTATTAAAAGGGGAACATATTGGGCTTATTGGTGCGAATGGCGAAGGAAAATCAACGTTCATGAACATCATTACACGTAAACTAGAGCCTGATGAAGGAAAAATTGAATGGTCAAAAAATGTTCGTGTCGGTTATCTTGATCAACATACAGTATTAGAGCGTGGCATGACCATTCGTGATGCATTAAAAGGAGCTTTCAAATATTTAATTGATATGGAAGCAGAAATGAATGCCATTTATGAAAAAATGGGTGAAGCTACTCCTGAAGAGTTGGAGGCTATGCTTGAAGAAGTCGGTACAATTCAAGATACATTGACGAACAATGACTTTTACGTAATTGATGCAAAGGTAGAAGAAATTGCTCGTGGGCTTGGGCTTGAAGACATCGGGCTTGAGAAAGATGTTGAAGATTTAAGTGGTGGGCAACGTACGAAAGTATTGCTTGCTAAGTTATTACTAGAGAAGCCTGATATTCTTCTATTAGATGAGCCAACAAACTATTTGGATGAGCAACATATTGAGTGGTTGAAACGATATCTTCAAGAATACGAAAATGCATTTATCTTAATTTCACATGATATTCCGTTTCTTAATAGTGTTATCAACTTAATCTACCATATGGAAAATCAAGAGTTAAATCGTTACTCTGGTGACTATGATGACTTCAAACGTGTTCACGAAATGAAAAAACAACAGCTAGAAGCAGCCTACAAAAAGCAACAACAAGAGGTCTCTGAGCTGAAAGATTTCGTTGCACGAAACAAAGCACGCGTAGCAACTCGTAATATGGCGATGTCACGTCAGAAGAAATTAGATAAGATGGAAATGATCGAGCTTGCAGGTGAGAAAACAAAACCTGAGTTTCATTTCAAAGATTCTAGAGCTTCAGGCAAACTGATTTTCGAATCAAAAGACCTCGAAATTGGTTACGATGAGCCACTTTCCAAACCTTTGAACTTACGAATGGAACGTGGACAAAAAATCGCACTTGTCGGTGCAAATGGAATCGGGAAAACGACGTTATTGAAAAGTATATTAGGCGAGAACAAGCCGATTTCTGGCTCAGTTGAACGCGGTGACTATTTGCACATCGGTTATTTCGAACAAGAAGTCAAAAACGAAAGTAATAACACATGTATTGAGGAGCTATGGCAAGAATACCCTCATTTCAATCAATATGAAGTGCGAGCTTCCCTTGCAAAGTGCGGACTAACGACAAAGCACATCGAAAGTAAAGTGACCGTTCTTAGTGGAGGAGAAAAAGCAAAGGTTCGTATATGTAAGCTCATTAATAAAGAAACCAATTTGCTCGTACTTGATGAGCCAACAAACCACCTTGATGTCGATGCGAAAGACGAATTAAAACGTGCCTTAAAAGAATATAAGGGTAGTATTCTACTCATTTGCCATGAACCAGAATTTTACCAAGATGTCGTGACTGACGTTTGGAATTGTGAATCATGGACGACAAAACTCGTCTAGGAGGTTCAGTATGGACAAAAAAGAATTCAACACACTAGTCTTAAGTTATATTAGAGGTTTTGAAATGTTACTTCACAATGCAGAAGTGTTCAACATATCTGGACTGGATGATATGAAAAGCATCTATACGTTAGGCAAAGAACAATTTCTTACAAACTTTGACCAATTGAGCGAAGAGGAAGTCATTGAGCGACGCCGAGCTTATGATGAAGCATTCGAGCAATTTCAACATAACCATAAGAAGTAAATGAAAAAGACATCTGCTCGTAATGAGTAGATGTCTTTTTATTGAGGTGAACGCCATTCACTCGCCCGCTTGTCAATTTCCTTAATAAATGCATCCTTACCTTCTATGTAACTTTGAATATCTTCTGGATACTTTTTTGCTAATTTTTCTTTAAGATTCGCATAATCCTTCGCTTCCTCTGGATGTGCAATCATATAATCTCGGAAATCCAAATGACGCTTTACTTCTTGATGTTGATGAGGAAAGACGTGCACATGATGAGAACGCTCGATAACACCTTTTAGAAAGAAACGGCGTTCAGCTATTCCGTTTTCTCCTTTAGGGATGTAACCTAGCTCGGTCATCTCATCATTCAATTCATCTACTTCTGAAATATTTTTCACTTCAATTAATAGATCGATAACAGGTTTTGCACTCATATTTGGAATTGATGTACTTCCGATATGATGAATATTTACTAGATTGTCTATAAAAATAACTCTCAACCTCTTACTTTCATCATTAAATAAAGAATGCCACATTGGATCATAAGCGATAACTTCTACTTTTCGTTTCTCCATCATCATCATCTCCTTTTTAATAAGCCACGTTAAAGAAATGCTCTCCTTAACGTGACTTAACATGTTTTATCCTGATATTTTCTTAATGAACACGACTTTCAAATAATTCCCTTCCTTATACTCCTTAACCGTCTGGAAATCATTTGGTAATGCATATTCTTCAAGCAATTGATACTGCCCATTCATGTCTTTAAATGCTCGATCAATGAACCCTTTAAACTTAGCCATTCCGAATTGGCTACAGTTTGTAGAAGCGACAATAATGCCGTCATCCTCTGTAATCTCAATCGTTTCTTTTAAAAGATTCGTATAATCCTTAGAAGCACTGAACGTATGTTTTTTTGAACGAGCAAAACTCGGTGGGTCTAAAATCACCATATCAAACTTCAAATTTTTCTTTATCGCGTATTTAAAGTAATTGAACACGTCCATGACAATAATATCTTGTGCTTCATGATCGATTCCGTTCACACTGAACTGCTCAATTGTCTTATTAAGACTACGATTTGCTAAATCAACGCTCGTTGTTTTTTCTGCTCCACCTAACGCTGCAAACACTGAAAATGCCCCAGTATAAGAGAATGTATTCAGAACGTTTCTCCCTTGTGCATACTTATCTCGTATTTTTTTGCGTACTTCACGTTGATCGAGAAAGACCCCAACCATTGCACCTTCATTTAAATAAACAGCGAAATTCACACCGTTTTCTTTCACGATAAGTGGGAACTCACCTCGTTCACCCGTAACAAAATCATCTTCTTCAATGTATTTTCCTTTCGTTGCAAAACGCTTCTTCTGATAAATCCCTTTAAAATCTGTTAACTTTTCTAAAGCTCGAATGATCTCACTGCTAAACGAATAGATTCCTTCACTATACCAATTAATTACATAGTAACCGTCAAAATAATCAACTGTTAAACCACCGATACCATCACCTTCGCCATTAAATACTCGAAAGGCGGTTGTTTCAGGATCATCATAAAAAGATAAACGCTTTTTGATTGCAACGCTTAACTTATGCTCAAAGAAGGATTGATTAATTTGTTCATCTTCTCGTTGTGTTAGCACCCAACCATAACCTTTATTTTGTTTGCCATAATACCCTTTTGCAATAAATCGCTTCTTCTCATCAACTAACTTAATAATCTCCCCCTCATCTCTGAGATCTTTCACATTTTTGATTGATTCCTTTGAGATTAGCGGATAACCACTTCTTAATTTGCTGCTATCTTTGGAATATATAACGATCTGTACTTCGCGTTTCATCTCATTCATCCTATCATTTCATATTTCTTCAAAAATCTACTCATAAAATATGAGGTTAATTCTTCAGCCTATATATACATTTTAAACAGAAAAATAAGAAGCTACACAGCGTAGCTTCCTTCCTTATATGTTCATCATATCATATTCAAAAATTGGCGGCTCATCTAAAGGTGGTGCAAAGCATTCAATCTGTTGTGCTGTTATCGGATGAGGTAACACAATTTTCGTTGCATGCAGTGCTTGACGTGGCAAGCTACTACTCCCTCCATATAACGTATCTCCTACTAGTGGATGTCCGATGTAACTCATATGAACGCGAATCTGATGTGTTCGCCCTGTCTGCAACTGTACTTTCACGAGAGTTGTATCATCCTGCTTCTCATAATTGATCACTTCATAATGAGTGACTGCTGCCTGTCCTTTCGGAGATACTCTTCGTCTAGTCGCATGGTGGCGGTCTCGACCAATCGGCTCATCAATTATACCTGCTTGCTTTTTTAACTTACCGTGTAAAAGAGCCATATATGTTCTCTTAATTGCTCGCTGCTCTAACAATCTGTCTAAAATCGCTCCTGCAACCGCGTGCTTTGCAAAAATAACTGCACCAGTTGTCTCTTTATCTAATCGATGTATGTGACGTACCTTCGTCTCAATTCCATTGCTTAAGTAGTGATATGCGACTGCATTTGCAAGTGTTCCTTCTTGATTTGGTTCATTCGGATGAGTATCCATTCCTGCAGGTTTATTCACTATCAACAGATGATCATCTTCATATAACACGTCCAAATCAAAATAATTTGGGATAACTCCGTACGCATCTTTTGTAAAAAAGCGAACTTGAAGTTTCTCCCCTGCTTGAAGCTCTTTCAGCCAAGACACAGTTTCACCATTAATTGTCACTAATTTATTCATCCGAAATTGATGTACCATCTTTTTCGGCACTTTCCATACATCTCTTAAAATCGTTTCTATTGAAAAACCAGCCCATTGATCAGGCAGTGTGAGTTCCATCCACTCACCTTTACGTTCTATTTGCACGATCGTCACCTACACTAACCTTTTTGATTGTACACACATTTAAACCCATCATATCATGTTTTATAGTAACGAAAAACGTTATTGTGGACGATCGATTAGTGGTAAATGACTATACACTTCTTCTAACGTTCGCAAACCTAACTTCTGAACCTTTTCGACATAAATGTTCCATAACTTTGCTGTCATTTTTGCATCACTTAATGCATGGTGTCTATCTTTCACTTCAATCCCACAATGCTCACAACATTCTTCTAATTGAATAAGATTCAAATGAGGTTCTGCCAAACGGATAAGAAAGGACGTATCAACAATTCGATGTTGAAATCTAGAACGAAATTCTCTCCATGATGCGTGTTGAATGAATTTTCGTTCGTGCGTTGCATGGTGGGCAACAAGAATATCAGACTGCATGTATTTAAAAAATTGCACCAATACATTAGACAGCATTGGTGCTTGTTGAAGCTCTTCCTCTTGTAAACCTGTTAACATTTTTATTTCGTCAGTTAACTTCTGATCATAACGTACAAGTGAATAAAAAGATTCGTCCAATAATACCTTACCTTCTTTCACTTTGACGGCTCCAATTGAAAGAATTTCATCCCCCTGCTCTGGATGAAAACCAGTTGTTTCAAAATCAAAGACAACAACTTTCAATTCATTTAACGGTTTTGTTAAGCTATCCTTCACACTTAATTCCTTCTGCAATTGCTTTACAAAAGCTACATGCTGAGGGTTACTTTGTGTTTGCAATGATGTCATCAATCCTGTATTAACCTTCCCCTGCACTTGTCGCATAAATTGAATCATTTGCTCAAATCCCATGTTATACACCTTTCCTACTATAAGAGGATGTTCAAACAGTCTAGGAAAAATGACTGTCGAATAACTGCGTTAGCTTGCTTTTCCGCCCTGTTCTTCTCCGTCCTTTTTGTCCTCCTTTTTGAACACGCTCTATAAGCTAGAAAAAGAAGGAAATGAAGTTTTTCGTTTACGAGTTAGAAGAGACGATGAACCGTATTGTGAAACTTCTCAACGTCCTTTAAAATCTGTTTGAGCTCATGTAATTGTTGGCGATTCAATAACTTCAAATCCAAATAATGAACATCTTCATAATCGTGGTGATTGCTTGCAAATAATAAACGATAATATAATAACTTCTTGAAATTCTTCTCATACTGTTTGAGATTCATGTATTGGGTATTTCTTTTCAATTGGCCAATACGTGATACCGTAGATGTTTCGTAAATTTCCTCTTTAATCGAGAGTAAACGTACATTATTAACATACGGTAGAAAGCCAGTTTCCTTAATGTTAAGATAACCGCGATAAGGATCATCTTCCTTCGTTAAAATATTGCCAAATAGACCTATTCCTTTTATTAACCGCTTCGTATTATCAGAAAATCTCTTCAATAAGGTAGGGTGTTCGTCAATCAATTCAAAGAAATGACGTTTCAGTTCCTTAACCAAACTTCTATCTCCTGCTATAGCTCTCGCATCAAAGAATATGAGTAAATAACGAATGCTATCCCAGCTTTCCTCTAATGCCCACTCATCCAATTGCTTCTTCCATTGATCAACTGATTTACACCACTTTGGATTAGAGCTCATAACCTGCCCATCACAATATGGATAACCTAGTTCATTTAAATTTTCCGTTAAGAGTTCTCCTAGTCTCTGAAAATAATCGGCAGATTGATTTGTGTCCTCTGCAAAAATGATTCCATGGTCTTGATCGCTAATAATTGCTTGTTCATGCCTGCCACAACTACCCATTAAAAACCAAGTATACGAAGATGGCGGAGAACCAAACCTTGACTGTACATCATTTAACGCACTCGAAAATGCTTTACGCATCACCATATCATGAAAATAATTCAACGCCTCATGACTCGATAAATGCTTACTAATTCGTTCGTCTCTCCACTCTTTCAAAGTGCTAATATCAATCATTTCCACACTCATTCATACACTTCCTCACGTCCAAGTTCGTGCCTACTGTGCTTGTTTGTCAGCCGTAAAAACCTCTGGATAACCATAGCTTCCATGTTCACTCATATCAAGACCGATAATTTCCTCTTCTTCTGTCACGCGAAGTCCACCCATTACTTTACCCATAATTTTTAATAAAACGAATGAAACAATAAATGCATATAACCCAACAGCCGTTACTCCTAAAGCTTGAACACCTAACTGTGTGAATCCTCCGCCATATAGTAATCCTGGCAATCCACCATTCATTGCTGCTAATTCTGGAGTTGCGAAGAAACCTGTCGAAAGTGTTCCCCATACTCCAGCTACACCATGCACAGACAAGGCGAAGATTGGATCATCAATCTTTCTTTTATCAAAAAATTTCATACTATAAAATGTAATAATACCTGCGATTCCACCTATTACAATAGATGCCCACGGTGCTACAAATGCACATGATGCTGTAATCGCAACGAGCCCTGCAAGTGTACCATTCAAAAGTGTCGGTACATCTCCCTTACCTGTCAATGCCCATGAAATTAATAATGCTGTTATTGCTCCTGCAGCTGCGGCTAAGTTCGTGTTCATCGCTACATAACCGAAGAAACCATCTGATACTCCTAATGCACTTCCAGCGTTAAAACCGAACCAACCAACCCATAAAATTAACACACCTAGTGCTGTATATACTTGGTTATGACCAAAGAGAGAATTCGGTGCACCGTTACGATTAAATTTTCCTAGACGCGGTTTTAATAAGATCGTTGCCGCTAAAGCTGCCATTGCACCTGTTAAATGCACAACTGTTGAACCAGCGAAATCTTGTTTTCCATGTTCTGATAACCAGCCACCACCCCAGATCCAATGTGCTACTACTGGGTAAACAAGAACGGAAAATAATACAGAAAACACAAGATATGCTGAAAGCTTACCACGTTCAGCGAACCCTCCGAATGCAATTGTCAATGATATTCCAGCAAACGCTAACTGAAACAAGAAAAAGATCGATGTTGAAATTCCCATACCTTCGATTTGATATCCTGAATAGAAGAAATCAGACAATCCAAATAATGAATTTCCTTCTCCAAATGCTATCCCATATCCTACTGCCCAAAAGACAATTGATGCTATTCCAAATGTAAAAATTGTTTTACCTGCAATATGCCCTGCATTTTTCATTCGCGTTGAACCAGCTTCAAGTAAAATAAAGCCACCTACCATAAAGATAACTAACACTGCTGATACTAACACCCATAAGCTATCTATCAAAAATAACGTATCCATTTTTATCCTCCTCCAACTCTTTGTATTTTTATATAACATTGTATGTTACTTTTCTTAACATCTATACATTTTATTTTACATGTATTCAATCATTCGTCAATAAGTTTTTAGAAAATTTGAATTAAAACCCAAGATAAACATATTATCAAGGTTATTAACGTTGTTTTTTTCCAATATACGGGATACACTCAAATGAAAGAATGATAGCTTGGAGGGCGATTTGTTTGATCGATTTTTTTAAATACAATTGGACAGTTAGAGATGAGTGGTTTACTTGGTGCAAACAGTTAACACCAGAGCAACTACTAATGACTAGAACAGGTGGAATAGGCAATATCCTTCATACGTTGTTTCACATAGTAGAAGTAGAGTATAGTTGGAATCGTGCCATTCAAGAAAAAGAGGACTCCGTTCTGCAATTTGATGATTATCATACGCTCGAGAAAGTAAAACAACTTTCATATTCATGTCGTAATGAAATTACAGGTTTTTTGCAGAGTGATCTAACCAAACTTGAAAATGAAACCGTCATCGCTGCGTGGGATAATACAGAACTTTCAAAGGTTGATATTTTGCATCATGTTATCATTCATGAAATCCATCATATTGGACAACTATCCATTTGGGCTCGAGAACTGAATTTAGAACCTGTTTCTGCTAGCTTTATTAATCGAACTCTATAAAAAAAGACTTAAGAGGAACTATCATTCTCTTAAGTCTTTTCATATATATTAACCAGCTCATTACTGCTCGTTTAATTGCTCTCCGAGATACTTTGCAAGCTGTAACATTCCGAACTTACCAGCCTTTGCTTCGGCATCTGAATTGTAATTCGTATTCGTATTAATATCATAAGTGAAGATTTCACCAACTTGATTATAGATGAATTCAATACCAGCCACCTGAATATTGTTCTCCACAAGCAACGTTTCGTATTTTTCTAAGATCGGGTCAGAGAAATTCTCGATAATTTCAAACTTCGGTTTCTCTTCTACTTCTTCACCTACTGGGCAGAATGCATCATCAATTCGACATGCATCTGCTGGACAAAGTTCAAACCCTTCTGACGTATCAACTCTCACCGCATAATAGAATTTTCCACCAACGAATTCACAACGTGTAATATATGACTCTGGCGCTTCAATATACTCTTGGATAAGTGTTATCCCGTCAACCGGCTCTTCGAATGCATCACTCTCAACATATGACTTTAAGCCTTCAACTGACTTAAATAACTGTACACCGAGTCCTTTTCCAGCACGATTATGTTTTGTAATGAATGATTTCCCCGAAAACTCTTCTGCTACTTCAAGAATTTCATCTTTACCAACAGCTGCAATTGTCTTTGGAGTCTTGACACTATATTTATTCAACTGTAAGTATTGTAATACTTTACTTACTTCTAATTGCAATGCTCGTGGTCCATTAATAACTTCACGCCCGTGATATTCAAGCCACTCTAACACTTGAGTCGTATATTCTGGTGCATAACGGTGATCACGCGTATGTGAAGATGCACTAATCCGATTATAGAAGACTCCTTCTGGCGGTTCTTCAAGTAAATTCAACGTTCCCTTATCTAAAAACCATTCCTCATAAGGAAGATTCAATTCATCCAAACGTTTCGTTAAATGATCTGTCCAGTCACTATTCTCATGTAAAATATAAATTTTCTTCATAACGACTTAACCCCCTTCGATGTAAAAAAACGTGTTTATTCTGGTCTAATTAAAAATCAATTATCTTTTCAGACTAACCAACTATTAATTAGAGAATCATATCCATTTAAAACCTACATGATCCCTCTTGATAAGTCAAAGAATTCAATATAGTAAAACTATGATTGAATGAATAACTTAGGGCTAAAAATTGTTATTTACTTCTAATAGGATTATTGATGATTTTATAGGTGTTCTAATAACTTATTAATGTTCTTAAATTCTAGTTCCTCAAGCATTGTTGTAACCTTATGTGAATTAATGTTAATTAAACCATCTACTAAATCACAAGACACTGGCACATTACATTCAATAGCAGCTAATTTTCTTGAAAGGTGAAGCATGTCTATATTATTTTCTATCTTCGTACGCTGTGCTTTCGTCAATCCATCTATGTTAGAAAGGAGTCCTTCAATTGATTCATATTGTAAAAGGAACTTAATAGCCGTCTTCTCTCCAATCCCTTTTACACCTGGGTAATTATCACTCGTATCACCCATTAACGCCTTAAGATCAACAATTTGTTGTGGAAGTAAACCTCGCTCTTCCATAAGCATTTGTTCGTTCATAAACTTATAGTTTCCGTATCCTTTTTGCAATAACATAATTTCGATGTTCGGATTAATTAATTGATAGAGATCTTGATCTCCTGTCAGAATTGTTACTTTAGCATTTTCTTCATATTGTTTGGCTAGTGTTCCAAGACAATCATCCGCTTCATAACCTACTAAACCAACATTAGGAATATCAAATGCTTCTACTACATCTTTTACTAAATCAAACTGTGGGATAAGTTCGACAGGTGGTTCGCCTCGATTTGCTTTGTACTCTGGATATAATTCTGTTCGATACGTCTTACTGCCCATATCCCAACAACAGACAATATGAGTTGGCTTTATTTCCTGTTTGGCAGCAAGTAAATGTTTCACAAATCCATAGATCGCATTCGTTGGTACTCCTTTACTATTGACCATATAATAACCACTCATTGCAGTCGCATAAAAGGAACGGAATAATAATGCCATTCCATCTACTAATAATACTCGATTTTCATTCTCCATCTTTTCAACTCCTCTTCTATCAAATTCTATCATACATTCTCATCCCTCTTAATATGGAAAAAGACGGGTACTAACATCAATCATGTTAGTACCCGTCTATATCCTTACAATTATTGCGTTACAAGTTTTGCTTTCGCTTCTATTCTACGACGATGAAGAATTGGTTCTGTATAACCACTTGGTTGCTTACGACCTTCAAAGACAAGTTCACACGCTGCTTGGAATGCAACTGAATTTTTATAATCTAATGCCATCGGGCGGTACAATGGATCGCCTGCATTTTGCTCATCAACGATCTTCGCCATGCGTTGCATCGTTTCTAACACTTGCTCTTTCGTAACGATACCGTGGTGAAGCCAGTTTGCCATATGCTGACTTGAAATTCGTAATGTTGCTCGATCTTCCATGAGTCCAATGTTGTTGATATCTGGTACCTTCGAACAACCAACCCCTTGTTCAACCCAGCGAACAACATAACCTAAAATCCCTTGTGAGTTGTTATCTAGCTCTTGTTGAATTTCTTCAGCAGTCCATTCTGGATTATTCTGAATCGGTAATTGAAGGATGTCATCCGTTAACTCTCTAGAATCCTTAACTAATGCATTTTGAACGTCTGTCACGTCTACTTCGTGATAGTGAAGTGCATGTAATGTAGCTGCTGTTGGTGATGGAACCCAAGCTGTATTCGCACCTGCTTTCAGCTGTCCTGCCTTTTGCTCGATCATCTGTGCCATCAAATCAGGCATCGCCCACATCCCTTTACCGATTTGCGCACGTCCTGGTAATCCACAATCTAAGCCAACATATACATTCGATTTCTCGTAAGCTTGTAACCATGTTGATGATTTCATATCACCTTTTCGAATCATCGCACCAGCTTCCATTGACGTATGCATCTCATCACCTGTTCGATCTAAGAAACCTGTATTGATGAAGACAACTCGCTCTTTAACTGCATGAATACACGCTTTCAAATTCAATGATGTACGACGCTCTTCATCCATTACACCAATTTTCAGCGTATGTCTCTCTAAACCAAGCATATCTTCAACTTGATTAAATAATTTATTTGAAAACGCAACTTCCTCCGAACCGTGCATTTTCGGTTTTACAATATAGATTGAGCCTTTAGTAGAGTTTCGGTGCTGACTATTTCCTAATAAATCATGCTTCCCAATCAAACTCGTAAGTACACAATCTAGTATTCCTTCTGGTACCTCTTGACCATCTTGATCAAGTACAGCACTATTCGTCATCAAATGACCTACATTTCGAACGAACATATGCGAACGTCCAGGTAACTCCAACTCTTCTCCTAATGGTGTCACATACGTTCGATCACGATTAAGAACACGTGTTACATTTTTATCACCTTTTGAGAACGTAGCTGATAAATCCCCTTTCATTAACCCTAACCAATTACGGTATACCAACACTTTATCTTCTGCATCTACAGCAGCAACCGAATCCTCACAATCCATAATCGTTGTTAAGGCCGCTTCCATTAACACATCCTTCACTCCTGATGGATCTTCTTTCCCAATTGGATGTGATCGGTCAATTTGAATTTCAAAATGTAAACCATAATTTTTCAACAAGATCGCATTTGGCTGTTCCATTGTTCCTTGGTAGCCAACAAACTTATCCGTATCTCGCAATTGCACCGTTTTCCCGTCATCAAATGTTATATTGAGAACACCTTCTACGATATGATAGGCAAGCACATCTGCATGAGAGCCTTCTGTTAACGGCGCTACCTTATCTAAGAAATTTTTCGCAAAGTCAATAACTTTATTACCACGAGTGGGATTATATGTACCACCACGTTCAGCACCATCTTCTTCACTAATCGCATCTGTTCCATAAAGTGCATCATATAAACTTCCCCAACGAGCATTCGCTGCATTAATTGCATATCGTGCATTACTAACAGGAACGACAAGTTGCGGACCTGCTTGAATCGCAATCTCATCATCTACTGCTTCTGTGTTAATTTTAAAATCTTCTACCTTCGACTCAAGATAACCGATTTCTTTTAAAAACTCTTTATAAGATTCAAAATCAGAATTACCCTTATTTTCCATATGCCATGTATCAATCATTTGTTGTAGCTCATCACGCCGAGCTACTAACGTTTTATTTTCTGGTGTCAAATCATGGATTAACGTCTCTAAATCATTCCAGAACGATGTTTCATTCACATTCGTTCCTGGAAGTGCCTCATTATTGATGAACTGATAAAGTACAGGTGCTACTTGAAGATGTCCAACCTTTACATAATCCTTCATAAATATAATCCCCCTTTTTTTGAATCACCTTACTGTTTAACACAGATATGAAATAACACAACTGTATTATAACATAGTGTATTTTCTATTATAATCCATAAAAACCTTTTGAATAAAGTAAAACATCAATAAAAAACTACTTTTATTCACCGAAAATCATAAGGGGGTATAAGATGCGCTATACGCTCTTATACCCCCTTTCGTGTTACCATAATACAGGTTTATTAACCATTAACCATAATACGATCATTAATATTCCTATGTAGATCCAAATTGAACGACTAAGATCTTTTAAAATCTTATCACGATCGTCATCAGATTGTGTAAGTTTTTTTAACTTAGGTGAAAATGCATTTGCTACGAAAAAGATCGAACTTCCAAGTAACACAATTGTCATGATAATCCATGGTGCCCTTAAGCTCCACGGTCCAAAGACAATAAGTAAGAGACCTGTTGTAAACAATACGTGCCCAGCATGCTTCGTTAATTGCACAGAAAAGAAAAAAGGCATTAAGTATGCTTGCAGCAAATCTTTATCTACAACACGTAATTTTTTCACCATAGGGATAAGTACGAAAAATGGACCTATAGACAAAATAACACTTGCTACATGGATGTAAAGAATTAATTTATATAACATTTTCTATTCAGTTCAATGTCAATTAATTCTCAACCGCACGAAATTCATGAACCCATACAGACATATGAGGTAACCACGGCATACCTGGGTGAATCGACAAAATGGATTGTTTGTACTCTTCTAAGTTTCCATAACCTTCTTCAGCAGCATTTTGCTCTGTTAGTTCACCTAATGTTTGTGCATAGACGTTTTCCACAACAAATTGGTGTCCCTTAAGTGTCATGATTTCGCCGATATCCGCATAGCGCCCGTTACGACGAGTAGCTGTTTTACGGCCTGCAATTACTTTCTCTACATCTGCAGGAACTGTAACGAGACGTTCAATCTCACACGTTTTTGGTGGTAACGCTTGATTTCTCTCTTCAATTGTCATGTTCATGTCCTCCTTTTAATCTAACTACTTAACATTATCACATATCTCCTGTGCATTAAGTACAACAATACGTATCACTATTGGCTTTCTTTAATAAGCTGTTCCCACGTGTGCAGATGGTGAATCGAAACTTCATCAACATATTCATATCTATCTGCCACATGCCTAAGTTCTATTATAGCATGTTCAAATTTCTGTTTTTCTCCATAGAAAGATACTTTTTCATTATCCGCTTGTCTCGTTTCGATTATGATAGCTAGAGGTGTCTTATATTGCTCTGCCCATTTTATTTCTTCATTAATATGAGCTAACAGTCCATCATGACCATTCAGTTCATCACGGTATGCCATTACGGAGATCTCATCTGCTCGCTCAATCATATACTCGGCTAAGGTCTGAGTAGGCGTCGCTTCAACTCGGTCAAACCAAAATGGAATGGTCCATTTTAATTGTAGATCAGCGTTATCTTCTTGCAGTTGATCAAATAAAGCCATGAACTGTGAAACAATCAAAGTCTGCTCTTCATCCCATCCCTCTAGTAAATAAGGCTCAACATCAAATATTACACCAGCAAACGGAGAGCTTGATGTTCGATTATATTGATTAATGAAGGAGAGCCAAGTGCGTGCCTTCTCAATATTAGTTACCCAATTCGGTTGACCTTGTAACGCATAGACATCAATTCCTAGCTCATTCGCTTCACTCACGAAAGTTTCCAAGTTATCTTCATCAACATCTGAAGGCACATATCCATACAATTGCTCAACACCTTGTTCAACTGCAAAGTATAAATCGGCTGATACATCTTCTTTCAAATATTTATCCCACAACCAACTGCTTAATACGGCTTTATCTGTGAAATGTTGCTTCATGTTTATCGAAATAACTATTAACATAACTAATACAACAATCACGCTGAACATCATTATTCGTCTCATAGCCATCCATTCCTATCCTAATAGCTAAACTTCAATAATAAAGTCGCATATTCAGAAATAAAAAAACTACCATCAATAAGAGATGCACCACCCCTGCTCCCAAAATAAACGTCATGACTCTTCAACAACGAATAACAATTGACACGTTACAAATTTTAAAACCTGTCTTTATTAGTCAAAAAGAGCATCCATTACAAGATCTTTTAAAGGTTCAGCAACAATAATGTACGTTGTTTTATCATTTGCTCTTAATTCCTTCATTAGAATTTCTAGATAGTCTTCATACATATCGATCTCTACAAAGGATAACTGATGTTCCTCAGCTAACGCTCGTTGATGTTGAAACACATCCTTTGATTGAAGACTTGCTGCATATACCATTACAATACGTTCTACACCATACTGTAAAATGTATTTCTCCCATTCTTCCTTAGTTAAAGTAGGGCCTAATAGTTGTTTTCGATTTACCACCTCTATTTCACCATCATCCAATTTTATAAATTCTAGTGTATCGGGTAATCCATACTCTAAACCATATAAAATTTGAATAAGCTTATCCTTTGTATCTGTCGTACCAAATTCAGATACATAAGTTCGCTGACTTCCATTACGAATTGACCGAGCTGTCTGATACAACTCAGCAATCGAACCAGTTTTTATTTCAATAAATTGATCCATTCCAGTAGATTGACTATTCCCATATCCAATTGTTCGATCTATACCAGCTTGTTCAAGAAGAGTTGGATCAACTGTCTTATCTCCAACGGCTATCCATTCTCCTATCACACTTGTAGTCTCTGGTAAAACATCTTCCTTAATTGGATGAATATCTTTTTGTAGCAATAATCTCAAACTACGAATCCGATAATCTGTATAATGACTATGCACAAAAATTTTATGTTCCGAATTTTGAACATACTCAGCTAACTTCCAAATCTCTTCCTTTGAAAAGCCTAAATTATTAACTGGTGTAAAAATAATCCCATTCTGTTCTGCTAGTTCTTTTTCTTTTTGATATAATCTCGACTGTGGATCGATCAATGTTACGATTTCTTTAATATCCTTTCTCAATAAAGAAAACCACTCTTCATCGGTAGGATACGGACCCATTATAACTTGCTCTTGATTGTGAAAGAATACCATTCCGCGTTCAAAATCAGGGTTATCATCTAACACTCGTTCTTGCACATCTACATTACCTTCCTGAGTATTAATGACTAAACGTTTGATATAATCTACACGATGCTTACCTAAATAACAATGTATATAATAACGCTTAGATTCATCTTCTTTAATAAGATTCATAATCCCATCAATAGAATTTTTGTTTTCACCAATCCACGGTAGCATCGGAAATGAATAAACAGGCAACTCGATTTCTTCTCCATTTCTTATCTCGTTCCGCAACAGTTTATTTTCAAATACAATTTTAGGATTGAGCAACGTAATGATTCCATCATATCCATCTTCCTTCAATTGTTTCATATCTTCTAACGTAGGATACGGGCCAAATGTAAATCTTTCATTTGATTGTTGCACATCACCACGACTTAATGAAACAAGTACTGTATCTGTATTAACAAACAAATAAAAAACAAGACCTGCATTTGCTAACATCATTATAGTAATAATACGTGCTAAAATATCTCTATTTTTTTTAATTATCGAGTTATAAAAAACACCAGTAGTAATAACACTTATTACAATCCAACCGTAAACAAAGTATTTTAACGTCGTATCAATTTGACTTTGTGTCTTTCCTATTTCTACAAACCACTCTTCAAAAGGAACCATAACGAATAGCAGAAAATATCCTCCACCAGAAAAACCAAATGAACAGAGGAATAAGAACAGCATTAGTAAATTAATTAATCTAGCCATCTTCTCCTCCTACATAAGTTGTTCTTGAATAATTGATTTCATTAAAGGTACATAAACCTTCCAAAAGAATGCATCATCTGGATTAAACAATGCATTCACTTGGTAATACCAACCTGGCATCGACCAGTCACTATAATAATCAGTATTCACATCCGAATAATCTCCTGAAAAATAATACATCTTCTCATTTGGGTTATGCAAAATCGCTGGAATTGTTAGAGGAATTCCTTCTTTTTTTAACAGATTTTTTGCCTGTTCACTCAGTTGTAATTCATAAGTTGCTTCAACAATCATATCCTCTGAAGGCATAATAATATCAAACCAATATCTATATTTAGAATTAGAAACATAAGGGTATTTCGTTAATCCAATTTCTTTCCATAAAAAACGAACTTCATCAAAAAGATCATCTGATTCAATTACAATGACTCGATCAATTTCATTAACGAATGCAATTCCTTCTCCTTTTAAATCCCAAACATCCCCTGTTTGAGCTTCCCAATTTTCTTTCAGCCAGACCGGAACTTCTGAATCGTCTAACTCAGGAAAGTAACGCCCCATCCACCCTGTCCACGTAATACCTAGATTTTGTTCAACAATCTTTCGCACTTCTGGACGTGTAGGTGACGCAAACGTATTAAACTCAACGATCAATGTATTCTCTTTCGTCTTGTTTGCCATAACTCTATTCCACTCATAAATAGTTAATTCACCATATAAAAGCTTAGAACGTTCCCCAAAAATATTTTCTCGCAAATCTTCTTCATATACACCGTACGTATCAGCGACATATATTAGGTCAACATCATCTGGAATTTCAAATACTTCATCACCTTTATATGTCTCTGGGTCATAACCATAATAATCTTTATCAATTTCATACTTTTCTTCTGTATGTTTACGCACCTTCATATGATTTAACACCCAAAAAAATCCCCTATGTTCACGATAATCATTCCTCGGTACTGTCTTATCGATCACCGAAATCGATAAAGGTTTCTCATTCATAAAATACCAAGATAGAAACGGATAGAAATAGAGGCATAATAAAAATACAGGAATTGATAACCATATCAACCGTTTCATTACGATATTCTCCTTAATTATTATCGTTTGAAAACCCTTTTCTCTCCATGTTTCCCCATGACCTTTGCTTTACAGGATATTTAAAGAAAGCTATCGTACGCCAAAACGCGTTCAATTGTCGATACCACAGGCTTTCTAGCACACTATACATTAGTAACTTTAAGAAATCTCGAATACGTGTGTATTTTCGAAAGCTCATCTCTTCAAGCAATACCGCACTTATCGATAAAAACATCCCAAATACAAATGTTGCTAATATAAATATAATTGCAAACGGTATATTAACAATATCTAAATATAACCCAATCAACATCAAAATTGTTCCAAATATCTCAATTGTTGGTCCTAATAGTTCAACGATAACAAAGTAAGGAATCGTTAATAATCCCATAACCTTATACTTAGGATTAAATAATGTATCTTTATGCTTCACCAAAGACTGAAATAAGCCTAAATGCCATCTGATTCTCTGTCTAGCAAGCACTCTCAATGATGATGGTGCTTCCGTCCAACATATAGGATTTGGAAGAAAGAGAACCTTTGACTTACTTTTCTTCTCATAGAGATATTTTTGTAGACGAATAACAATTTCCATATCTTCCCCTACTGTCTGTGTATCATAACCCCCAATTTCAATGATTTCCTTCTTACGAAAAATACCGAATGCACCGGATATAATTAATAAGGAGTTAATACCTGTAAAACCTACACGCCCCATCAAAAAAGAACGTAAATACTCAATCGTTTGGTGAATGACGATTGGGTTTTTCGATAATCCTACTTCTACAATTCTTCCATTTTCTATCCTACAACCATTTGCAATCCTTACGATCCCCCCACAAGCTACAATATCTTCTTCACCTTCTTTAAAAGGTTGCACCGTCTTCAATAATGCATCACGTTCTAATAACGAATCAGCATCTACACTACAAATATAAGGATACGAAGAAACATTCACTCCTGCATTCAAAGCATCTGCCTTCCCACCATTCTCTTTATCTAATACGACAAGCTGTGGGTGTTTAACAGAACGATATATTCTTTTTACTCGTTGCGTCTGAATTTGATTTCGAATAGGATAGTTCATTTCGTGTAAGGAGAATGTTTCGATTAACGTTTGTAACGTCTTATCTGTACTACCATCATTTATTACTATCACTTCATACTCAGGATACTCGATCATCAAAAAAGAAATTAAACTTTCCTGGATCGTTCTTTCCTCATTGAATGCAGGAACGAGAAGAGATATAGGCGGTGTTAGTTGAGAAGTATTCATATCCTTATACGTCTTATAAGTATTTCTTTTCATATACTCTTTAATTTGTTGAAACGATAGTAGAAAGAGCGTCATGTAGAATCCATCAACCACGAGAACATAATATAAAATTAGTTGATTCGTCCAATGGAATAAAACAGAAAATATTGTGTTCAAAATAACTACTCTCCTAATTTTATTTTCTTCCTCTATTCCTTTTTTGCTATTTTACATCGTTAAGAACAGCGATCTCTTTTTCACTAACTATCTAGTAATTTTCACCCAGGAATCATACTTATTTCTTGAAGTGTTTTTTTGGCTATATCTCTAGCATATGCATCTTCATGAAACTGACTTGCCCACTCCAATTTCTTATGCCCTAACTCTCCGAAAGAAGCTAAGGCTTGTGCAGACCTTACACGTACCCACCAGTTCATATCCTGAAGGGACTCTTCAACTAGTATTGGAATTGCTCGTTCAAGCTTACAGTTTCGGATAACGAAAATTGCTAACACTCGTTCTTGCCAATCATCCGATGACAACAATTTAAATACTGATTCATCGACTAATGTGATGCCAATATTTCCGATCGACCGCAATGCTTTCAATCGTAATTCTTTATTTTCATCATTTAGAAGAGATGTAATTAGAGGAAGTTGAGAAGCAACTTTTCTCTTTCCTAATACCTCTATAAAAAGACTTTGCAACTTAGGTGAAACATTGTTGAAATTCTCTACAATACACTTAACTTGTTTATCATCAGTTGTCTTATGACTTAACATATCTCCTAAGTTAACAATCACTTTTTTACTCAAATGTTGTTCATTTTTGATAAGGTAATCAACAACATGAGTTGATTCCCCCATTTGACATAATGCCTTTGCTGACAAATGTACCAAATCAAATTTGTCTGCATACATACACTCTTTAATGATTGGTATGAACTTCTTTTGCTGCATCCTTCCTGCTTTCAAAATTCCACCTGCAACTATCCACCACCTTTTGTCTTGCAGCATAGTATCTATCTCATCGATAATTCCTATATAATTTGCAACCTCATTTAATCGTTTTAATTCTTCATCACTATTGATTACATCAACAATATCGAGCACTATTTGTTTTACAATATCTCGTTTCCACTTTACACTCGACATCGTTAGCCTTAACGAATTATTATCACCAGTGACATAAAGACTTATTACAGGATAAACACGACTGTAAAACCTTTTACTCTTCCTAGAACGATGATTTATATATAATTTTTTCGATAGTAAATAAACAAATAATAAAAATATAATAATGGTAAATAACAATGTGCTTAACAATATAAAATAAAGCGTTATAATCATGACAATCTACTCCATTAGTTTTAAGCCAAATTTGTACTATTTGAATGTAGAAAGATTACATTTTTTTACAAATCCCCAATCATGGCGGATTCACCTCATTCTTCAATCGCAGTTAGCTAAATCGATAATGTTCTAAATTACACTCAATTAACTCTCCTAATCTATGCATAAATAACCCTAGCGTTAGTTGAGATGTTATAAAAGTCCGAAGAGTCACTTGATTAGTCCAACTAATCGATCATATTTTCTAAACTACAACCTTTCTATTTGTGCATTCCTCATCTTAGCTGCTAACACATGAACTGAAAATGGTTTAGTCATATACTCATCTGCACCAACTTCATAAGCACGAACCATATGCTGAGGCAATGTTTGATATGTTAAGAAGTAGAAATCTGTATCCTTTAGTTGAGGAAATTGCCGTATCTGATGACAGAAGAAATAACCATCTAAGTCACTCATCTTCAACTCACTTATAATAAAGTCTGGTTTAAATGTAACCGCTAACTCAATAGCCCGCTTTACATTTGTACATATTTCCACTTCCCATTCCTCATCTGAAAGGTGGTTTTGAATTAGAGATGTTGTGATTAAATCATCATCTACAATAAGTACTTTTTTTCTTCCACTGTTATCCACTATTTCTTCTAAACCTAAAGTTAACAATGGAAACACATGTAATCCAAATGGAGTTGTTTTCTTCAATAACTTCTCCTCAAACCTCTCTATCATACTTTGCTCACTTTTTAATGAGAGCTCACTCTCCATCACACCTATTCTTATTTGAGATTGTAAAGCCTCACCAAGTGACATTGTTTGTAATACATTCATTATTCTTCGTGAGACAAGGTTACCATTTTGCAAATTTGTTTGCGGTAATAAAATCACCATTGAATGATTATTCCACATTTTCACGTCATCATACTTTCTTAATGTTTGTCTTATCTCTTCATATACTTGATATAGATAATTATCAACTGTTTCAGTCCCATGAATCTCGAAGTTAAGATAGATAAGACAAAATTCTGAATGAAATCGAACAAAACGCATCCATTCTTTGTGTATAAGTTGAGTCATTTCTAACTGATGTTCTTGAATCATGTTCCCTAATTTATGCTTTCGCCACGTTAATTGCTTTACTAAAAAGTGTGCACAGTTCACTAATAATGAACTTGAAAAAGGCTTTCTCAAATAATTATCTACACTACTACTAATTATTGCTTCATAATGTGCTTCTTCTGATGAGTGAGTGATTGCGATAATCGGTATACTTTTTGTTAGTTTGTGCTCTCTAACTCGTTCAATAAATTGAAATCCCTCTTTATTAGGCAACAACATATTGACAACGATTACGTCGGGATCTATAGAAATAAGTTCTTGAATAGAAATAACATCACTATAACAATGACATTCCTCACCATCACTCACTACCTCTTCACGAATAGTCTGTAGAAATGGATCATCATTATCAATAACAACCATTTTCAAGTTACTGTCATTGTCTTTTAATAATGTATGCCTTGGTTGTATATTATGCTTCCCTAACATATTTAAAAGAGTGTAGATTCCTTGGAAAACTGCCTTTTCTTGACCTAATTTCAAAATAAAATTAGAATCATCTTTAACAAATTTTCTTAATAAATACAATGTAACTTCATGAATTTCTTTTTCTTGAAACACAGCACTAGAGTTTTTTAATCTTTGGATAATGTGATATAGTTCTGTCGTATTTTTTTTATTTGAGTAAAATACTCTAGGCATTTTTAAGATGTTTTGATGAGCATTCACTAATGATTTTTCAATATCTTTAAGATAGTGTTCTTTCTCCCACATTTCGCAACCCCTTCTCGCTGCTTTCGAAATAACAAATGATGAAATTATATTCTTAGAAAGTATACATGATTAAACTTAAAAAAAACTTAAATTATGACACTTACCATTAATTACTTAAATACGTAAATTCAAAATTCACCTTATTTTTCTTATAACTTTATCAGTTGTTAAGAGCTTACGAGAAAAGCTTTCATTAATAAAATTTTATTAATCTGTTAATAGCAATGAACCTAACCTATAATTTCATTCCAAATAAAAAAACGATTACTAACATCTTACATAGTAACCGTCTTTCGTTTTAAATTCACACACATCATAAATCAATTTTTGGACGCCATTTCCTTACCATACATGTTCTTACCGTAAAATATTTCGTCCATCTCCGCTCTCAACTTCTCTTCGATTTCGACCTGTTCACTGTCAGATAATGTACTTTTCTTATAACCAAATAAGTAATGATCTAAGTCAAATTGATTTAACTTACACTTTGTGTGAAAGATATTCTCTTGATAAACGTTCACATCGATCATGTCATAGTATTGCTTCACTCCGTTAGGTATGTAATTTTGGATCGAGTTAATTTCATGATCGATGAACAGCTTATAACCACTCACATCACGAGTGAAACCACGTACACGATAATCGATTGTCATGACATCTGTTTCAAACGAATGGATTAAATAATTCAATGCCTTAAGTGGCGAAATCTCTCCACATGTTGATACGTCAATATCAGCTCGGAACGTACTTATTCCATCATCTGGATGATATTCTGGATAAGTGTGCACCGTGATATGACTCTTATCCAACTGTGCTACAACTGAACTTGGTATAGGTCCTGGAGACTCTTCAAATGCTTCATTCGGAGATTCATCTACAGGTACTTCAGATACAAGAAGCGTCACACTTGCTCCTTGTGGTTCAAAATCTTGCTGAGCAATGTTCAAAATATGTGCCCCAATAATTTCTGTTACTTTAGATAAAATTTTCGTTAATCTCTCCGCATTGTATTGCTCATCAATATAAGTAAGATAGGCTTCACGCTCTTCCCTCGTTTTTGTATAACATATGTCATACATATTGAAGCTTAAAGACTTTGTAAGGTTATTAAATCCATGTAATTCGATAAGTTGTTTAGGTGTTAGTTCCATCTGATACACGCCTTTCTCGACAATGGTTCAATAACCTTATCATTGTTTCATTATCACATTTCTATTCCTTTACTTACTAAAATCAATACTGAAATCATAAACTTGATGAGAACCCATTATTATGGAAAATAAAAAAGCACAAAGTTCATCATGAGCATTGTGCTAGTAAAAGTTATGTTGATTCATCTAATATGGGATTACACCTGTAGCTGGTAGCTTCTATTTTAATCTTACTCATGCATTGTCAAACGAATTTTTCATTGAACATTTCAAAACAATATATTGACATTAGCTAATATAGACGGCTGGAAATGAAATTGTAACAACAGTTCCTTCTCCAACTTCACTTTGAATTTCTATAGTACCTTTATATTTTTTAACTAAATTTCTTGCAATAGATAAGCCGAGACCGCTGCCTCCCTCTTCCCTACTTCGTGATTGGTCAACACGATAAAAGCGGTTAAATAAGTTCTGCAAATGTTCAGGAGAAATTCCGATACCTTTATCTATAACAGAAAGGAGAATATGCTCATTAACCTTTGATATATTAAGAATAATCTCTTCACTTTTTGAATATTTCAGTGCATTATCCACAAGAATACGGAAGATTTGATCAAATTGTTGTCCATCAATTAAAATTGCAACGTCTTTATCATCTTCATGAAGAAAAAAAGCAATATTAGGGTACATAGGATTAAAATCTTCAATAAGTTGTTTTAATCTATCATAGGGATTGATAATTTCCTTAGGGAACGTTTTCTCTTCTACGTCTGTTTTAGTAAGTTCTAATAAAGAAGTCACTAGCTGTTTCATTCGCTTAACTTCTTGCATAGAAGTTCTTAATGACTCTTCTAAAATTTCTGGATTATCTTTCCCCCAGCGATTTAGTAAGTTGAAATGTCCTTCTAGAATTGTTACAGGAGTGCGAAGCTCATGTGAAGCATCTTCAATGAATTGCTTTTGTTGATTAAATGAATCTTCAACCTCATCCATCATTTCATTAAACATGTTAGTAAGGTGCCCAATCTCATCTTTCGTTTGATACAGTGGCATCCGTTCATTAAGTCCTTTTTGTAAAATGTTGTTCATTGTACGAACCATCTCTCTTAAAGGCAAAAGTAGTTGTCTTGAAAGAATAAAGCCAACAAGGCCACTTACAATTGCTGCAGCTGTACCTCCCCAAAACAAAACTCGTTGCATCGACTCAATAATATCATGCATGATTACTTTCATATTCCAAGAAACTTCTATTGTTCCTGTAAAGTTATTTGTGGTAATAGGTGTACGATAGACATAAAGCACGTAATCATTCGTTTTTATTTTACGAAAGGAAGAATCCTTCTTAAAAACAGCGTCTGGAACATTTGTGTTATATAGAGAGGATGCTTCATAGTGTACCATGTTGCTTGAATCAATAATTCTAATACGCTCACCGTTAATCACCATATCGGTTAACCATTTATTTACTTTATCCTCATCATCATTGATTGAAAAAAGAGTACTTACAGTTTGTGCCTTCTTAGCCATTTCTTCTTGCTGCTGTTCCTTAAACTCATATAAAATTACTTCAAATAATATTCGATTAAATAATAAAAAGAAGATGAACATACAGAGTGATGACCACAACAATAATTTATATTTTAAAGACAATGAATTCTGTTTACTTATTAACCATTTTACACCTTTCATTGTCTCATCACATAACCTATTCCTCTAACCGTTTCAATATAACGAGATGAAGAATCTGGATCTAACTTATTACGTAGGTAACGAACGTACACATCAACTACATTTGTTTCTACAATAGATTCATATCCCCAAACTAGATCGAGTAACATTTCTCTCGTTAACACACGATTAATATTCTTCATAAAGATAATTAATAATTCATATTCCCGTTTCGTTAACTGAATAATATTGCCTGCTCGTGTAACGATATATGCATCTTGGTCTATAAACAAATCTCGAAAAGAAAGTTGATTATTTTTTTCACTTTCATCGTTTCTATTAATACGTCTAAACAAAGATCGAATACGGGCTAATAATTCACCAATCTCAAAAGGTTTTGCTAAATAATCATCAGCACCGCTATCAAGTCCAGAAATTCGATCAATTACACTGTCACGAGCTGTTAACATAATAATCGGTGTATCTTTACTTGCGCGAACCCTACGACAAATTTCAATCCCATTAAGATTTGGTAACATTAAGTCAAGTAATAGTAAATCCCATTCTTCATTTAACGCAAGTGTCAAACCCTCTCTACCATCTGTAACAACCTGTGTGTCAAATCCCTCATATTGCAGTTCTAATTCAATAAATCGGGCCAAGCTTTTTTCATCTTCGACAATTAATATACGTGGCATTTTATCTCCTTTTTCGTTATCCATGTGAATCAACAAAATGGTACATTAATGAAATAAAAAAGATAACTCCTAACCAAAGATGCACTTTTCCAATCAATGGATTTAATTTAGTTTTATTATTTAAATATTGCCCCAGTATAACGAGAATAATCATAATAATGGCAACGATTGACCCACTTACTACTACATCCATTTGTTCAGGTAAAAAAACTAAAAAGTAAACACTATGAGCTGTTGCAGCGGCGGCTGTAATCCATCCAAATAACACGTGACGTTTTTTCAGGAAAAGCCAACTTTTTCTCATTATATTTGAGACATTATTTTGGTCTTTTCTAATTGGCATCCATAGTTTACGGAATAATAACAATGCAATTGCAGCAATTGAAAATATAATTGTAACTTTTGTTAAAAAAACATCGACTATTTGCAGTTCATTTACTATTAAGCTAGGAACAACATTATTCATTAAACTAATTATAGTAAGGAACGAGCTAACGACTAGCACGACTATAAAAAAAGATTTAAGAATAATGAACTTACGAGAATCTTTTTTTCTCATTATTAATTCCCTCCTTTAACTTTTCACTTTTAATGATAAAGAAGCAGTATGAAAAGAAGGAAAGAAGAAAATGAGAATTCAATGAGAAGCTTATATCATAGATTCTATAGATTACAATTTGAAGTCAATACTCTTTATTACTCATACATTATTGTTCAGCATAAAAACGAACAAAACCGTTAGGATACAAAACTACTTCTCAACAGCCTTCCTCATAACTCCACACATATGTTAAATTGTTAAAAATTTACTACTCCAACTTTTTCTCACCTCTTTCCGTCTTATGTTTAGATAGCTAATCAATTAGGGGAAAGGACAAAACATGCATGTTTAAAAACAAAAATGAAAATGTAATTAAAGAATTTGTAATTGAAAATAAAGAACATCTCTATCGGTTTGCATATAGCTATGTAAAAAATTCCGAAGATGCACTTGATATCGTACAAGATTCAATTCATAAAGCGCTTAAGAAACAAGATTCACTTCATGATCCGAAAACAGTGAAAAGCTGGGTCTATCGCATTGTTGTCAATACTGCTCTTGATTTTCTAAGAACTAGAAAAAAGGTGCAGTTGTCTGACAATGAAACACTCGAATTTCTTATACCTGGCAAGCCTGATGTGTATTCTAATCTCGATTTAAAAAAGGCTCTAACTGAATTATCTGCTGAAGACCAAACACTCATTACATTAAGGTTCTTTGAGGATTTAAAGATAACAGAGATTGCAGAAATATTAGATATGAACGTCAATACAACGAAGACTCGGCTATATAAAATATTAGACATTTTAAAGAAAAAACTAGCTGATTCTACAGGAGGCATGTAACATGGAACGTAAATTTGAAGAACTAAAAAAAGAATATCAAGAGATACCGATTCCAGATGAACTTGACTTTGTTGTGAAGAAAGCTTTAAAACAAAAAACAAAGAAACCAATTAAGAAAATATTGATTTCAGGACTAACTGCAGCAGTCTTACTTGTAGTAGGAGGCATTAACACTAGTCCTCAAATCGCAAATGCAATGTCAAAAGTTCCTGTCGTTGGATCATTAATTGACGTGTTGACCATTAGAGAATTTACGATTGACGAAGATGAACGGATTGCAAATATCGAAGTGCCAGCTGTTGAAAACCTTGAAGATAAAACATTAGAAAACAGTTTGAATAGTAAATACCTTGAAGAAGCAAAACAACGCTACGATGAATTCAATGAAGAGTGGGAAAATAGACAAGCGAATGAAGCACAAACATCTATTGTAAATAGTAGCTATGAAATAAAAGCTGATAACGATCAGATCTTATCAATTGAGCGTGTTTTCGAAACGACACTCTCATCAGGCTCTTCAAAAATTGAAAAGAAATACGATACGATCGACAAACAAAACCAAATTCTGATCACATTACCACTTCTATTTAAAGATGATCGTTATATTGACGTTATAACTGAAAATATTAAAGAGCAAATGGTCAAACAGATGGAAACAAATCCTGATCAATACTCATATTTTTACGAATATTACCTTGATGATCCGAACTACAATCCTATAGCAGAATTTGATTTGAATGAAAAATTCCACATTAATAATGATGGAAAATTAGTTATCTCGTTTGATGAGTATGAAGTAGGACCAGGAGCGATGGGACCAGTAGAATTTGTTATCCCAACTGAAGTATTAAGTGACATTTTAGTAAGTGAAACATATATTCATTAATCTAATCTCTAAGAGTTAGATAGTTAAAGGAACTGAATCTAAACTGAATTATTCGTTTGATTTTGATTCAAATAATATCCTTAATAATGAAGAAAAACAGCTGAATCAATTCGATTTAGCTGTTTTTTATATACTAATGCTAAGCTTGTTATTTTGAAATTATATTAGTTAGACGATGAAGTTTATGAAAATGCTATTCATAATACTCACTCCATCTCTCTACTCTCAACAAATCTGTCTCATTTAAAAGATACGAAGCGTTAGAGAAGTTAGATAAAAATTACGGATAAAGATATCGAATTTATGTTTGCTATAAAACCATCTTTCGTTTAAGGATAGAACAACATGAATATATAGACTACTATGGCGGTAAAAATAAAGTCTGAGGCTAAACCTTAGATTTTTTATATTTAGTTGTACCAAAAAAACTTTAATGAACAGGGAAAGTAGTGGTAACATTCGCTGCAAAAATCTTGTTTTCTTTAGTTAAAAAGTGATTAACATTGTTATTTTCTCTAGGACTTTCTTTTGGGTATTTCACTTATAGGTTAGCCAAGAATTAAAAATATCAAATATTTTTTTAATACAATTACTTTACGTTTGAGTTATTCAATATAAGTTATTATACTTGTCCTTTTTTAACTATAAAAAATCCCTCCAGGATAGACTATTAAATGCATTTTACCCTGTTCATTTTTACTGTCTAACTGCAGGGGAGAATTTTCAAAAGGGAGACACTTCCTATATGTAGTGGACGGTTGGACTCATTGCAATTTTAAATTACAAAACTTAGAATCTGTGTTATAGATATATTTCAATCTACATCTAATAAACCTTAATGCTTCTTTAATTAGTGAGTTGCGCTTCTAAATTAGCAATTTTACTTTGGAATTTTTGCAAAGCACCATATGCTTTCCGCATTTTTAAAGTATCAGGATTAATGACCCGTGAATAAGGTAATACGGGTTCACCTCGAACTATTAAAGATACTGTCATTTCTTCACTCGGCGTTACTCTGTGAAAGGAGCCAGCAGGGAAAAAGTATGTATCACCAGCATTAATAATTTCTTTCTTTTTCAAATAAACTTCCACTGAATCTCCTTCTAGGTTTTTAACATCATACTCTTCATGTATATAATATCCTTTTAATACTTTTGCACAAAAATGAAATCTATGATCATGTATACTTTCCATAGGCCATTTTGTTTGTGGCCAATAATGAAGGCGTACACGTGAACCATTTGTTTCACTTTTCCAAATTACATACTTTTCAAAGCCTAATGGGTGTTGCTCCATCAAAGAAGCTAAAGACCCAATAGATTCACTGTCTTGAGATTCTTTTAAATCACGTAACCAAGAGCTAACATTGTCTAATGTCACATTTTCACTTACTAGTTCCTTCAATTTTTCAATATTACTAGCGTTTTCTAACGCTTTAGTTTCAAAAACGGTATTCATAAGATTATCGAGTTTCATAAAGTTCCACCTCCTCTATCAATTTCAATTTGTTTTCTACCTCTTTTATTATTAGTTGATGAATATCTGTTGGTTTTTGTGTAGCGTCTAAAATTAGAGCTTCATTTGGCAAGACTTGTTTAAAAGCTGCACGGATATTTCTAAACATATCTGGATCACGTTCTTCGTACTTAGTTAATTTTCCATCACGATTTTTAACTCTTTTAAGCGTAATTTCTGGTTCCAGATCCAGAAAAACTGTTACGTCTGGAGTACGGATATCTCCATTTATAGCTTTAATATATTCTGGTTCTAATCCTCTTACTTTAAAGTAAGCCAATGAACTATATAAATATCTATCTGTTATAATATTAGTTCCTTCGTTTATTGATGGCTCAACACAAGTTTTCATGTGCCATCTTCTATCTGCAGCAGCTAATAAAGCAATGGCTTGCATATCTGGACATTCACCCGAGTCTAAATATTGACGTACTCTATTATCTTGTCTATAGTAATCTGTTGGCTGTCTTGTTAATAAAACAGATAAATTATTTTTCACAAACCATTCTTCTAACATTTTGATTTGTGTAGTCTTTCCTGATCCATCTAATCCACAAACTGCTATTAATAGTCCTCTCATAGTGTCATACCCCCATTAATATCAATTGATGCTCCCCAAATATACGAAGACTTATTACTAATTAAAAATAAAATGACATTTGCAACTTCTTCTGGTGTTCCTATTTTTTTTGCTAAAGTATTAGAAACATGATACTCTTTTCTTTCAGCAGACTGCCTCTGAGACATAGAAGTATCTATTATTCCTGGTAAAATAGTATTAACACGTATTCTTTGATCTGCAAGTGTTAAACTTAAACTTTTAGCAAGTCCATTTAATGCAGCTTTTGATGCTGCATACGCAGGATCTTTACTCCCAGCTTTTGCAGCAGTAGAAGAAACCATAACAATTGATTCTAACGATTCAGTTCCAATCTTCAAAATATTGTTGATTAAGAAAAAGATAGATTTTACGTTTACCGTTTGCACTTTTTCCCACATATCCACACTATAGTTAGACATTTTTTGATTTGGATAAATTCCAGCTAAATGGACGATACCTACTACTTCATCTATCCAAAGACTAGCTGTATCCAATAGAAACTTTTCAACTGCTTCAACATTACTTAGATCACACTCATAAAATTGAATCTCTTTTATAGATGGTGGTTTAATATCTATTCCAATTATTTCATAATCTTGTTCTAATAATAGTGGTATTAAGGCTTTTGAAATATCACCACTAACTCCTGTGATTAAGACCTTTCCTTTGCTCATACTTTACTCCTTATAGTTGGATTATATAACCAAATTATCCTTCAATAACTCCTGATCTGGTTCATTAGCTTTTTTTGACAAATATGTGATTATATCTTTTTTTGTTCCGTTGTATACTAAAGGGTGTCTACTTATAACCTCAATACCACAATTGGATAAAGCTTCAAGTTTTCTTTTATTGTTACCTAACATCTTAATTTTGCTTATATTAAAGTATTCAAGAATACAAGCTGTCGCTCTAAAATCTCGTATGTCGGCTACTCCTAATCCTAACTTTGAATAAGATTCGGCAGAATCTAGACCATTTTCCATTAGGTTATATGATAGTAGCTTTAAGCTTAATCCATGTCCTCTTCCCTCATGAGTAGAATGATACGTTATTATTCCTTTTCCTTCCCTTGATATTAATTCCATGGCTTTATCTAATTGCCACTTACAATCACACCTTTGACAATTAAAGACCTCACTTGTTATACAAGCTGAATTGATTCTACAAAAAGTTGGCTGATTTGGATCAAAATCCTCTCCCTTTACTAGAGCAAGGTGTTCAGTGACTTTTCCACCGTCTGCGAAATCATTTGAAATAGAAAAGCAATATAATGAGAAAGGCCCATAAACAGTCATTAAACGCCCTTTTACCACGTTTTTAATACTTACACCAGGTACCATTAGTAAAAACCTCACTTTGTTTGTTTTTATCTCTTTTTCTTCAATTATCTGTGGATTTCAGTAATGTATAACTCATCATTCTTATAGAATTGGCTAAACGAATCATCTCAACAGTGTTTTCTTGTATATTTTTACTACCACCATTTCCACTATACAGCTCAAGAAAGCCTTTAACCCACTCCTCTTCTGCTGAAAAATGTTTAAATAATTTGCGGAAAAGCCACTTGTCACTTGGATTTGTTTCACCCTTAATATATAAAAGTGATTCCACTGATTTTTCTAATGAAATTCTTGCACTAAGAAAAGCAGTCCAATAGTCTTTAGACTCTAATGCACCTACTGCATCTTCGTGTCTATTTTCACTATAACTAAGCCTATTCTTACAAAGGTTATGACGGAAAGTTCCTATGTCGAGTAAATTAGTTAGTTTTGTAAAATTATTTTGATTTTTGATAGGCAAACCTAAATGTAGACGATGATACAATTCAATAGATTTTTTATCTAGTACACTTATTTGCCTGTTTTTTATTTTTTTATCAATTTCAACTATAAGAGATTTAAATACCTCTTCTTGAATTACTATCGCGCTAATCAAGATCTTATTTCCTAAAAATGTGTATTCTTTACCATAAGGTAGCTCAACAGAATTTATACTTTGTGGTATTAAAACGTCATTTTTATTACTTACAACATATACATCTAAGTCGGAGCCTTTATTTCCGAAACCTTCAATAATGGATCCACTCAGGAATACTACATCTTCATCATATGTTGGAATAATTTCTAAGATTTTTTCTTCGGTCAAATCATAACTATTTAAAAGATTGATATCTTCTGTTTTCATTGTAAGCTTGCATCTCCCTTTTTTTTGAAATTTTGATATATTGAGGAGCGTAATAATAGAGATAGAATAGAGATAGAATTATAAATAAAATGACTTATAATACATAAGAAAAGTGATTGGGTATATATGTATAAAACACTTAAGTTAATGGCTAATAATCCGTGAAAAATATAATCTTTTGTTTTATATATAGATGCAGAAAAACGATTGAAATAGTGATAATACACAAAGATCAGAATATTTAAAACTATAAGTTCAACTGCATATTTTTCATTGTATAGGGTTTGGAAAAATACACCTCTAAAAAGAATTTCTTCTCCAATTAACAACAATATAGATTGGCACAACATTCTTAGAAAATCTGTGTTGTTTAGGGGTTCAAATAGTTGTGTAGTTTTTATTGTCTGGTAACATTCTTTTAATCTGAAGATAAGTAATATAATAGGTATAAATAAAGTTAATAATACAATTGTTATCACGGAACTATTGAAAGGTATTGGGTTAATATCAATAAAGAAAATACCTAAATTTATTGAAACAACAATTGGAATAAACCAGAATTTTCTATTCAATGATATTTTTTGATAAAACATTGGACCAAATCCCATTATCAATAGCGGCAACCCTAAAAGAGTTACTAATTTTAATATTTCAAATTGTCTTAATGAAAGGGTGACTATAAATATTATCAACCAAAAAAAAATACCAATCTTTTGTTTGTTTGGCATAGCAATCAACACCTTTATCTACATTAGCATCACTTCAAAAGTAATATTGAAGTGATGCCTTTTTACTATAAATTGATTTCTATTTTATGTGGTAAACAACTTGTTTGCTACACCACGAAAATAGGACTAACTTACAAGACACATATTAATGAGAGATAACGATAACCGCTGCTGATGGAGTTTCTACTTTAACCGCTACAGGTTTAACATACTTATTCATCTTTACTCACCTCCCTCGAATTCTATGTATTTGGTATTACCACATCAAAAATATTGGTTTAACTTGCAATACCAAGATTATTGGTGTAGGACAACTACCGCTGCTGATGGAGCTTCAACCTTTACCGCTACAGGTTTAACATACTTGTTCATCTTTACTCACCTCCCTCAAATTCTATGTATTTGGTATTACTACATCAAAAGTATTGGTTTAACTTGCAATACCAAGATTATTGGTGTAGGACAACTACCGCTGCTGATGGAGTTTCTACTTTAACTGCCACAGGTTTAACATACTTGTTCATCTTTACTCACCTCCCTCAAATTCTATGTATTTGGTATTATCACATCAATAGTATTGGTTTAACTTGCAATACCAAGATTATTGGTGTAGGACAACTACCGCTGCTGATGGAGTTTCTACTTTAACCGCTACAGGTTTAACATACTTGTTCATCTAACTCACCTCCTTAATAACATTTTTGGATTTATGAGATGTTAATGAAGTTTAATTAAATTTTGTTTATTTAAATACTCAATTAGATCCATGCAATCTGTTTCTATCTCGTTTTCATCGACACTATACTGCTTACTTATCTCGTTAATTATTTTACTTACTGTATTTTTCCCATCGCTAAGTAAACATATTCTTTCAGCTACCTCATTAATTTCCCAGGCATTTTGTCCCTTTACTAGGTATGTAACAGCATCGAGATTTTTAATAGAGAGCGAATAATCGAGTACAGGTTTTTTTAGTTTCATATTCTCACTTCCTTTTTTCCTTCTTTTATATACAAACTAGCTAATGCGACTATTGCAGATAACAATATTATCAATCCGCATATTACGAATATTCCGTCAATTCCAATTAAAAATGCTGACCCCCATCCACCTACCATTAGAGCAATTGGAACAGATACACGGGATGCCATTTGAGCGGTTGCAAATACTCGACCTAATAATTCATTGGGCACAATTGTCTGTAAAGTACTATTAATAAATACTGTAGCTAGAGTACCTCCTCCTGTAACAAGCCCAAGTGAAATTCCTAGTGTCACAATATTGTCCATAAATGCTAACATTATTAAACCGATTCCTGAAATGCTACAAGATAAAGATATTGCTTGTAAGTTTTTCATAATTTTAGAAACATGCTTCGCCGATAATGTCATTAGGAATGCTACTATTCCAGATATTGAATAGACATAACCAATATCATTGGCTAGGAGGTTATTATCACCTCTTAAATAAAAAACCATTAATGATAGACCAATTGACATACCAATGTTTACTATTAAAACTAACCAATTAATGAAACGTAATTCTGGGCTACCAAAGGTATATTTAATCCCCTCTTTTATATCTTCCTTGAAGGTAGTCTTACCCTTATTATTAGCCTTTGAATGTGGTATCTTAACTAAAATAATACAAATAAATAGAATTAAGAATGTTAAACTATCAACCATCAACCCTTTAACAATTCCAATATTCACTATTAATAACCCTGCAATAATTGGTCCTATCATCTTAATAAGTGTTAAGGACATTTGAATCAAAGAATTCACTTCAATTAAGGAGTTCTTCTCAACTAAGCTTGGTATACAACTTCTGTATGCTGTAAGAAAGATTAAGGTTGCTGTTGAGTATATGAAACCTATTATATAAATGTGATAAATGCTTAAACTATCCAAATAAAATAGAATAGGAATTGCCAATATTAAAATCAACTCTATAATGCAAGCTACTAACAATATGTTTTTTTTATTGTACCTATCTATAAATGCCCCTACAAAAATGGCGAAAAACAACTGTGGTAATGCATTAATAGCTGAAATCGTCCCCATATCGAAGCTTGATTTTGTTAACTCGTATACTAATAGAGGTAAAGCAATTAAATATATCTGATCTCCTATGTTAGAAACTGTTTGACCACTAAATAAAACAATAAAATTCTTTGAATATTTCCTCAAAATACAGCCACCTTACCTTAGTTACCGGACACTATTTATTTCATCTCTTGCTCGAATCACTGTTGCCTCAATTATTTCTTCCATAATTCCCTTGCTAATCGTTTCCCATTTTTCAGGTAATTCGTTTTTATAGGAATAAATTATTCCTCTCGATGAAGTAATAATAGAACCATTACCATCAGCATTAAAAAAGTATTTTAAATTACTTGTATCTCCACCTTGTGCTCCAAAACCTGGTACTAAAAATAGTTGTTTAGGTAGTATTTCACGCATATTTTTAGCTACATTTGGATATGTTGCTCCAACTACAGCTCCTATACTTGAATAACCATACTTCCCCGTAATAGTATCTGAACTTAACTTTTTTATTAATGATGCCAAAGCATTATAAACTAAATCTCCAGATTTCAATTCGAGGTCTTGCAATTCATAAGCGGATGGATTCGAGGTCTTCAGAAGAATAAACAAACCTTTTTGATAACGAATACTTTCATTAATAAAAGGTGTTATTCCATCACTACCTAGAAACGGGTTTACTGTAACAGCATCTCCATTAATTGGAGAATTTCCCAAGAATGCTTGAGCGTATGCTGTAGCTGTTGAACCAATATCTCCTCTTTTAGCATCATTAATTACTAATAATCCTTTGGATTTTGCATAAGAGATAGTTTGTTCTAATACTTGAAGTCCTAAACTACCGTAGATCTCATAGTAAGCTAATTGTGGTTTTACAGCGACAACATACGGATGTACGACATCTATAATGGTTTTATTAAAATTCAAAATAGCATTTGTAATAATATTTAAGTTTAGCTTTTCATTTTGTCTATTAATTAAATAATTTGGCATATTATTAACTTGAGGGTCTAATCCTACTACTAGAACACTCTCTTTTTTGATACTCTCTTCAATTAGTAAATCACTAAATTGTTTCAAAAATAATCACCACTCATTATGTTTTTAATGTAAAAGTTCACTTTGCATGATTTGTAAATTTCATTTAAAAAATTTAAAAATAAATACAAAAAAGGAGTTATCTTTTACTACATAGATAAACTCCTTCTTCTCTAGACACATTTATTTGTCCATCAAAAAGTAACAGCTCATCTCGTAGTAGGCTCTTACAATGGGAACCTATAGAAACTCTCAGACCATATTACTGAGAATATACGAGCGATTTTTAAATTTTTAGATTATTAAGACCGATTTATTAATATGTGTTTTTAATTTTAGCAAAATATACTTTTACTTGAGTATAAAAGTCTCTATAATTCCTATCTTGACCAAGAGGAGCGTACATCAAATCTCTATTATTAATTTGAGGAAAAAACAAATGGTATTCTCTATATTCCTTCCTCTAGAAGCATTTCATTATAAATCTCTCCATCTACCCAATTATCGTTAAAAGTAACTGAGAGATAGTAAGATTATTATTCTTTGGTTAGTTTCAAACTAAATTCAGTACAACTCATAATAATAGTAATAGTAGCATGATAAATGGTTGTTCTTGATTTCGTTAAACAGGTATTACATCACAATTGTAATTATTACTGAATATATACTATACATAATCTATCGGAGAGACATGCTCATAAGGCAATTCACTAAACAATTTAACTTCACTATTCTCAATTTTTTTCACTTGTTGATAATTCAAAATAGATTCACCAGTATTATTCATACTGAACATTCCAAGGGTCAAGCTTGCAAAACAGAAAGAATAAATAAAAAACTTTTGTATTATATTAATGGAACTCTCCGCCCTTCTATTATTTTATTGCTAAACTAACAATAATTCTGAACTTTTTTTATAATATACTAGATTAAATAATCATGAATCCACCATTACAACCATTCAAAACGAATTATCTGCTTATTTCGAATAATTACTCTACTTAATAATGTATAATATAAAAATATTCATATTTTTCATCACTATAGATTTTCAGAATAATATTGGGGGTTTTATTTTTGAGTTACAATATAGGAGAATCTATCTCTGAGTTAAGAGCTTACTTAAATATTACTCAAAAAGAATTGGCAGAAGGAATTTGTACACAGACATTAATAAGTAAAATTGAAAAAGAGCATACAACCCCATCAGCAGTATTGTTATATGAATTAGCTGAAAAAATGGGTGTTGATATAAACTATTTCTTTGAACAATCTTTTAATTGTAAATTCGATTACATTAAAGAAGTTCAGCAACAAGTAAGAGAAGCAATAAAATTGAAAAACTATTCTACTGCAAAAGAGCTATTGAATATCGAAAAAAACAACCCATTATTTATGGGCATTGAGAATAAACAATTTATTTTATGGAACGAAGGAATTATAGTTTATTACTTAGAAAAGAACACTAAAAAAGCACTTTCAATATTAAACCAATCACTAGAGTTAAGAAAATCTGCAAAGAAAACATATGGAATTCAAGACATTGAAATACTTAATAGTATAGGGATTATACATGGAGAAGAAAATTTACTTAGTGAGGCAATTAGTATTTTTGATAATTTATACAACATATTAAAACAATCCAAATTTGATCAATATGACGATATAAAAATAAAAATTTTATATAATTATGCAAAAGAACTTACAAGATCTGAAGAATATGAAAAAGCGAAGGAGATATGTTTAGAAGGTGTTAGACATTGTATGAATAAACAAACGTTTTATTTATTAGGAAACTTTTATTATCAAATAGGTTATATAGAATTTTTAAATAAATCATATAAAAAAGCACTATTTAATTTCACAAAAGCATCTGAAGTATTTAATGTTTCACAAAATAGCTTATATTTAAATTTCACTAACAAAAAAATAGAAGAAATTAAAAAAATTATAAATGCTCCTACTTCTGATCTTTGAAAATCTAATAAACGAATTATACATTACAAGAACGCTGAGGAGAATTTCAATAGAAATTCTCCATAAAAAAATGATCGAAAGTACTATATGGGAACCCAACGTGATTTTTTAAAATCTAAATTATTAATTTAAACAATTTAAATGTTTAGGATTTAAATACAAATTAACGAATCTATTTCATAACTTTGCTCTCTACGGTCTTAAATTTTTCAACTATATTGAAGTTTACATTTTAGTTGAAAATGTAAAATTAAATAAATAATGTAAAATATTCACTATACATATTATACGACAAGTAATTCCATTTCACCTGCAAAAATTTAATTAAAATATCTTTACGTTTAATTATATTTGCATCGTGAAATATAAATAGAGATTACACGATTAGAAAACGTAATAAATACTTGATTTTGAATAGCCCATTCACTATACCCATCGAACTTCTGAATGTTTAGATCCTGTTTAATCCATATAAAAACAACTCAATTGCCCAACTAGACTTGTACATCTCCGATAGTTGGTTGGCACTTAAATCGAATCGATTTCTGATTAATTGTAAGACGTTTCCTTTTGAATCAATTACTTTTATGAGGCGAAGCATATTCTGAGCACGGTTTTGTGCTGTACCAATTACAACCATTTAATCAGATATTACATCTGAATCTTCTGAGAGTTGAAAGTCAAGCACAACACGAAAAACCGCATTTTTTCGAAGACTTGGAAGTAAAAATATCCTTCGTCGGTCATGCGATCAAAGCGCTCGTAATCAAGTTAGCCATGATCAAATACACGCATTCTTTGTCATCTATAATAAATTCTAGCTGATTGCGCTCATGCTCTTTGGCTGTAGTTATCACGGCTTCTTCAGGGTATGCTAGGGTCCTTAATTAGTGGATTGGGACGGGTTACTACCTGACTTTTTCTTTATAAAGGACTTTTCGTTACCTAAAATAAAGCTTTTCTACATTTAGAGTATTACTAATAGTTAAATTACATTAATTTAAACTAGTGATTTATAAGTTCTATCAAATTCAATAAAGATGTGCAATGATAAAAAAATTATTAGTATCAGGTTTTCGGATTACTGATTTGTTCATTTACAAGGGTTTCCATCTTACGATCATAAATTTATTTAAAAATTGGTTTTATCTCACCTCTAAATCTTTCTAACGATAAGTAGGATTTTGATATTTTCACACGACATATTCATCCTTTTCCACTTTTTTCTCTTCTTGATGACTAATCGATTTTTTCCTTACTATATAAATACCTAATCCAATCAACATCCATAACCCTCCTGCTGAAAAACCAGATTTCCCAATAGGAAATAGTAAACTTATAATTATTACTAGCGCAACAACTGGTAAAACCGGGTAAAAAGGTGCTATAAAGTGATTTCCCTTTACTTTGAACCTATTCTTTCTTCTTGATATGAAGAAACTAAACAACGTAAACAGAAAGGTTATTAAATATAATAATCCTGTTGCATTAACTGCAATATTAACTGAGCTTACGAGCGTAAATAATATTTGAATACTTACTCCTAATAAAATAGCCCATACAGGTGTATTAAAGCGTGGATGTATCGAAGCAATTTTCTTTGGTAATAAACCTTTACGTCCCATTGCAAAAGCAGTCCTTGAAATAGAAAGAATAAAAGCGTTCGCAGTAGCAGGTAAAGAGACAACGATTACAATGCTAATTATCGTTGGTCCTATTTCTCCTAGAAATTGTTGACTAGCTAATACGACTGGTACTTCTGATGTACCAAGTTGTTGCCAAGGTGTTACCCCAGTTGCTACAAATAATAAGCTCACATATAGAAAAAGAACGATAATAATTGAAGAAATAATAGCCATCGGGATCGTTTTTTTAGGGTTTTTCATTTCTTCTCCAGCATCAACAATTACATCCCAACCTACCATGGATATAAAACCAACGAGTGCAGCAGAGAGAATGCCGTCAAATCCATTTGGCATAAAAGGTTGATACAATGAATAGTCAACATGTTTCAAACCGATAAGAAAAAATAATAAAAGTAAAACGATTTCAACCACAACAATCCCTACTTGCACAAACCCACTGAGCTTAACTCCCAATATGTTTATCATTCCTAATACAAGCAGGAGAGTTACTGCACTGACCATGGGTGGAATACCAGTTAATAAATATAGATAGCTTCCAAATCCTTTTGAAACAAAACTACTTGCGGCTAACCAAGCGCCCCAATAAGACCAGCCAATTAATGTCCCCACTAGTGGTCCCATCGTTACACTAACATATTCGTATGCACCACCAGATCGAGGATATATTGATGCTAATTCCGCATAACATAACCCAAGTAGAATTAACAATATCGCTGATATGCCAAATGCAACCATGACAGCAGGTCCTGCTTCCCCAATTGCTACACCGCTAAGAATAAAAATACCTGCTCCAACCATCGCCCCAATTCCTAAAGATGTTGCTTCTTTCAAACCTAAATCTCTTTTTAATGCCATTAAATCCTCCTCTCCATATAGTGAACCTCTATTAGTGGGAATTCCTTCATATCCGACTAATACAATCAATTAATGATTGACTCTCACTTTCACAGTAAAACAAAATAGAAATTTCTTAGCCTTAATCATTATCTTAATAACCCTAGACTTCCAGTTAGTTTGTTAACCTTTTTCTCTTCGCCATACAGTGCAATACCTAAATAATCAAGTTCATGGCAGTCAACTTTAGATATCTTCTTCGTATATCCGTCATAACTATTTGTTATTTGCGCTACATTTGAAAAATCAACTACAAGAACATCTGAGAAATTTTCTAGCTCCACTTTATTTCTTAGCTCTCTGATTGTAGCTAAATCACCTTTTAAAATCGGGATAGGGATTGTTGTAATACCGATATGAACATTACCAGAACGATCCAGCACATCAGGACCAATAATACCGTCAATTTTTTCACCTAGCGTAAGAGATAAAACTGCTGCAGTGTTTGCAATAAGACCTGTACTTAAAGAAGCATCAATAACGATTACACATTTCATTTCACATTCTAACCTCCATTGACTTTCACTTTGATTATCCATTCAAACACTTTATTATGCTAACATGTTAAAATAGTTATCATAAGAGCCAATTTTGTGATAATTCAACAGTACCAATTTATAAAGGAGCGAGGAGATGTTTTGGTTACCTGTCGACCGCACATTAGACATGCCTTTGATTAGGCAAGTGTATGAACAAATTAGGCTACGCATTTTACATGGGGAATTACAAGCAGAGGATCGACTTCCCGCTACTAGAGAACTAGCTTCAAATCTAGGAGTATCTCGAAATGTCATTATTGAAGCTTATGAACAATTAATTGCGGAAGGTTACCTTGTAGGCTTTCAGGGATCAGGGACATATGTAGCGAAAGGTGCCTATTTAAAACAAGAAGATAAAGATGAATTCCTGTCTTTATTTGAAATGAACCAACACATTGAAAACGATACAGGTGTCATTGATTTTCGCTCGGGAATTCCCGCCTTGGATATGTTCCCAAGAAAATCATGGGGACATATTGCAAAACAAGTTTGCATCGAAACTTCTCAAAGCATATTTGGCTACGATCACCCAGAAGGTCGTACTGAACTAAGGCTCGTCCTAGCTCAATATCTAAAAAGAACGAGAGGAGTTAATTGTCACCCTGATCAATTAGTAATTACATCTGGTGCTACTCAAGCTTTTTCACTCATTGCAAATCTACTACTCTCATCCGAAGATGAAATTATTATTGAGGATCCGATAACGAATGAAATTCAAACTATCTTTTCCTCATCAGGAACTTCTCTATACCCTATACCTGTCGACGAATATGGTATGAAAACAGACTTACTTCCAGCCAATAAACGACCAAAATTTATTTTTGTTACTCCTTCTCATCAATTCCCACTAGGGGGTACTTTACCAATCCAACGTCGTATCCAATTAATCCACTTTGCTAGAAATACAGACTGCTATATTATCGAAGACGATTATGATAGCGAATTTCGTTATCAAGGTACACCAGTCAGCTCACTTCAAGGACTAGATCCAGAACGAGTCATATATGTTGGAACATTTAGCAAGATACTTTCTCCTGGATTAAGATTAGGTTATTTAATATTGCCTCCCTCACTTGCTCAGAAATGCAAAGATTTAAAATGGTTTATGGATCTTCACACACCATCATTAGAGCAACTTACTCTCGCTCATTTTATTGATGGAAATTACTTAGAACGCCATATTAGAAAAATGAAAAAGGTATATCAAGTACGCCGAGATTATATTAAATCTTGCTTGAAGCAGGAATTTTCTAACACTGTAACAATTTTAGGAGATTCAACAGGATTACACCTTGTTGCTGAATTCGAGGATATCGTTTTTTCAGAGGATATATTATCTAAAATCACTGAACATAACGTTAAAGTATATCCAGTGGAATCGCATGCAATACAGAAAGGAAACCATACAAATAAAATCATTCTTGGGTATGGCAACTTATCGAAGGAGGAAATAAAAGAAGGTATAAAAAGATTGAAGTGTGCTCTAACCACCTCTTGACTTTTTTATATGAGTAGGCTGTTTTGAAATTACAGGTTGCTACATATTATACTGGATTAATATGTAGCAACCTGTAAAATACACCTTCTATAAAGGGTCTATCCTCTACACGAGTGATTCTGTTATGACGACTAGAACACAACCAAGAGTCATAGCGTCAACAACCTCATTACCCAACAAAATTACTGCTGCTTTGAATATTTCCTTAAATAGTACTGGTGCATCGCAATTGCTTCTATTTTATTAATTTGAGTTGCACCACCGATATTTTGCACATCAATAAAGATTCGACAAGCTTTTTCTAGTACTCGACATGTTACAAATGCTTCGTCAATCGAACGTCCTATACAAATCGTACCGTGATTGGCTAATAAAGCTCCATTTCTACCTTTTAATGCTTTAATAACGTTTTTCGTGAGCTTTTTTGTACCTGATATTGCATAATCAGCTACTCGGATGCTCGGTCCGATGATTTGTACCATATCATCTAATATCGGTGGAATTTCTTTTCGTGCTGCTGCTACCGTACATCCATGCAAAGAATGTGTATGAATGACAGCATTCACAGCTTTTCTATCTTTATATATTTCCGCGTGTAATCCACATTCGGTAGACGGTTTTAAATCCCCATCATATTTTAATGTCTTTAAGTTTACGATAACCATATCTTCTGGCGTAAGGTCTTCATAATTTTTTCCACTTGGGGTAATGACCATCGTCGTATCGTCTACTCTTAAGCTAATATTGCCCCAAGTCCCTTCTACAAGACCACTTGCTAGTAACCTTTTCCCAGCATCACATACGAGCTGTTTCGCTTCAGCAACTTCCATCATTTCTTCCTCCCTACGAACTTACATATATTGCAAAGCACACTTACAGTGAATGCTTATTTGCATAACACAGGGTAATCCACTTTATAATAAATTCTTCCAAAAGAAATGAAGATGTAAGATAATATTTTGGAAAGTAACATTCAAAACGACACCAACCTACAACATAATCATATTAAAATCGTGCAGAATTCAAATTAGCATAAGGTTTCTTCAAAGAGTAATAGATAGATTTATAAGAGGATAATAGTGTGCGATAGATTTCCGCATGATTGGGATTCGGTTCAAAGCGTTTATCGATTTTGATTAAATCATTAACACAGCTGAAATCTTCATAGATTCCAAGTCCGATTGCAGCACAGATTGCGCCACCGACAGCACCTGCCATTTGTGGTTGTGAGACTGTTATGACTGGTTTTTGCGTCACATCTGATAAAATTTGCATCCATTGATCGTCTAGCGATCCACCTCCGATCAACTTTAACGTTGACACATCAAAACCATAATCACGTTTCAGATTTTCTATTATCCAACATAAGTTGTAAGAAACACCTTCATATACAGCCCTCATCATGTGTTCTCTAGTATGTTCCAGACTAATATTAAATAATGTAGCCCTTGTTGTCGTAGTGCTAACTGGACATCGTTCGCCTAGCATCCACGGTGTACATACTAAATAATCAGAACCAGGGGGAATATTTTTCACATCTTCATCCATAAGTTCAAAGATATTCGAGATGTTTGGATCGTTTTGTTCATGTGAATAAAATTGGTCAGCTATCCACTGAATACACGATCCAGCTGCTTCCGTAATGCCAACGACATGAGCCATGTTAGGATCAGCACTTTGGATGACTGCCGCACCATTTTTATGTTTTAAGTTTTTTGCTGTTGATACACAAACCCACGCAGACGTACCAAGGTAAATATGAGCTTCACCTTCTCGAACTGCATTAGCACCAACAGCAGCACTTTGCACATCATCACATCCACCGAAAACAGGAGTCTCTTCTAGCAATCCCATTGCATCAGCCGTTTCCTTCGTAAGACCGCCAACATGATCGATTGAACGTACAAGAGGCGGGAGCTTATCCGTATCAATCCCACATATTTGAAAGAAGAACTTTAACCAATCTTTTTTCTTGAGATCAAACCCATATGACGACGCACCTGACCATTCAATAACAGGGTTACCAGTTGATTTATATTTAAGAAAACCGTTTACATCTAAAAAATATTTCGTCTTCGCATAAATAAACGGTTCTTTTTCTTTTAATCATAACAATTTCGGAATCACATCTTTCCCCATTAATTTCACACCAACAATTGCTTTGAAAAGATGCTCTCCGAAAAACTTTCTCATAATCTTTTTAGCTTGTATTTCCGCTCGACCATCTACCCAAGAAATATTCGGTCGTAACACAAAACCGTCGTGATCGATCGGAATAATGCCCATCGCTTGTGTCGTATAAATAATGCCGATTACGTCTTGTGGTGATATGCGTGAGGCTTCTAACACGTGTTTTGTCGTTTTAATAATTGCATCCCAATAATCATCAGGATTTTGCTCTACCCAATTTGGTTGAGGGGTTAACAATGGATACGATGCAGCAGCACTTGAAATAATGTTCCCTTGAAGATCGACAAGAACCGTTTTATTAGAACTCGTACCTACATCATGAGAAATTAAGTATTTATCCGCCATTTAAAACCTCCATTCATACAATAATGAAGATAAAACCTGCTTAGGACAATCTGCACACTCGTTAATAACAGGCGAGTTCGTGCTTTTTCAACACGATGCAAACCATACAATTCGTATTATTAAACTAATATATTCACGAAAGGAAACTTTAGTCCGATTTATTAATCAAGTATATAATTGTACTAAATTTCAGTTTTCCTCATTACAATAACAATAGATTGATATGTAATATCTTTACTTTGAGTCACTAGGAGGAGAACATATTAACTTACCTGTATCACGTCGAGAACGTAAAAAGTTGAAGACAACCGCAAATATACTTAAGTCTGCACGTTATTTATTCAGAGATAAAGGCTATGAACAAACGTCTATTGAAGACATTACGGAAATGGCAGATATCGCAAAGAGTACTTTTTTCAAACACTTTCCTAATAAAGAAAGCTTGTTAATCGGCATTGCTGAAGAAGAAATAACAGATGTATTACAGTTAATGGATGAGCCACACTATCACTCCACACATACCTTTGGAAAAATTAAACTCATCATGACACGACTTCTAGAAGATTCTGCCCCCTACTTACAACTTACCGGACGCGTCGTATTCACATCGATCATGAATCAAAACGAGCAAGACACCCCATACTTAAAGATTAGAAATATATTAAAACAATTGATTACAGAAGGTCAGGAAAATGGTGAAATTAAGCAAGCGGTTAATCAAAGTGAAATTGTTACGTTAATCATGGGTAGTTATTATGGCATCTTATTTCGTTGGCTTGAAGACGATGTTAATGTCGGTACGACTACGGAATTAAGTAACATGTTAGAACTGATCTTTAACGGAATTACCGAAGAATAAGGGGGGTTTTCTTTGGAAACGAAAGGATTTGCAATTTCAACTTGGCACGATACAAAAGACATCTATAATAAGCTTGATCAGTTAATGCAACAGCCAATGCGACCCATTAAACGCAACGCCATGCAGCAATACCTCGATTATTTTGATAACAAATGTCGTAAATCAAAAGAAATGATCACAGAAGCAAAACAATATATTCCCGGGGGTGTACAGCATAACTTAGCCTTTAATTACCCGTACCCTCTTGTCATGAACAAGGCTGAAGGTGCGTACTTGTGGGATATTGATGGGAACAAGTATATCGACTTCCTTCAATCTGGCGGACCGATTATATTAGGCAACAATTACGAGCCAGTTCGAGAAAAAGTAATTGACTTGTTAAATGATTGCGGGCCAGTTACTGGATTATTTCACGAATATGAATACAAGATTGCTAAATTAATTAATAAACATATGCCTGCTGTTGAAATGTTTCGCATGCTCGGCAGTGGTACAGAAGCTGTCATGGCTGCAATTCGAATTGCACGACTCGCAACAGGCAAGAAGAAGGTCATCAAAATTGGTGGTGCATATCACGGTTGGAGTGACCAAATGGTTTACGGGTTAAAAATTCCTGGAACAGGTAGATTTGAAGCACACGGAATTCCACGAGCGAGCACGAGACATACACAAGAAGTAAAACCGAATAACTTAGGTGCATTACGCAGGCAATTGCAAAGAAATAAGCTCATGGGTGGAACAGCTAGTGTGATCGTTGAACCAGTTGGACCAGAGAGTGGCACAAGACCAATTTACAAAGATTATAATCGTGAAGTTCGAAAGCTCTGTGATGAATTTGACACACTGCTTATATTTGATGAAGTTGTAACAGGGTTTCGGATGGGATTAGGCGGTGCTCAAGGTTATTTCGATGTGAAACCTGACTTAACAGTATTTGGAAAGGTGATAGCTGGTGGTTATCCAGCCGCAGGTGGTATTGGTGGTCGCAGAGAATTAATCGAACGACTTGCCGCTGGTTTGGAAAGTGGAAAAAAACGAGCGTATGTCGGTGGAACACTCGCCGCAAATCCGTTAAGTGCACTCGCAGGCTACTATACGATATTAGAAATCGAGAAAACAAATGCTTGTAAAATTGCTGGAAAAGCTGGTGATCGATTAACGAACGGACTGAATGAACTAATCGCTAAATATAAGCTCCCATTCGTTGCCTATAACCAAGGTTCAATTTGCCACCTCGAAACAGCTGCTGCAATGTTTGTAAAACTAGGACTTAATATCTTTAGTGCTCTTGATGAAATAAAAAAGCGAAAACATATGATGGAGGAAATGGGTGCTGCTTATATGGCGGAGGGTATCGTCTCGCTTGCAGGAAGCAGACTATATACGAGCTTAGCAGATACTGATGATGTCATTGATGATGCACTTGAACGTTTTGAGCGAGTTTTTCAGAATATTGAAGGTGTGGGAGTTTGAGTGAACAGTAGGATGTTTGTGATAAAAAAATGAGTAGAATAATTAAATCAGCCGCATCTTTTTAAATATGCAACCTATTAAGGAAAATATTCGTGAAGTATACATAACCACTTTATCTAAAAGAACATTGTGGTTATGTATACTTTTAATAGTTATTTTATTTGATTGTTTTTTCAACGTATACACATAAACTATATCCTCATAATAATAAGGTCTGGTCAGATTAAACTATGCATTTTTTGACAGAGCTCTTTCAGGGGCTATGACGTTAGTCTTCTCGAACAGCAATAAGTATAATCCAAATAGAACTGTAATAATCCCAGTTATTAATATAAGATTTTCTATGTCCTTATAAACCATTGGGATAACCATGCAAGCAACAATTGCAACTGAAGAAATCGTATAAATAACAGTCGATACTTTTGCTAAATGTTGAGGTTCATAGTATTCGTAAATCATCTTTCCGTACACGGTACCTGACATTCCTATAAACAAAAAAGTTAATGAGAACAAGATTAATTTAGCTACAACATTTTCAACATATACAATCATAATAATTGATATTCCTGACACCAGATAATCTACCATAAAAAAATTCTTATATGCCATGTTTATCTTTGCAGAAATTAAAGTACCTAGCATTTCCGCCCCTCTCTGGAAGGCTAGTAAAACTCCTAGGTATTCGACGCCAACGTTAATGATTACTAAGTATATGCCTATAATTCTCATGATCATAGTCGTTAAACCACTTAATATTCCTTCCATTACAACAATTCTAGAAGGTTCTTTTTGACTCCAAAAGTATTTAAATGAATATTTGATGCTTGATTTAAAATCTGTATCTTCCACTTTCTTATTATTCATTGTGATTCTATTATTAGAAATCTTTAAGAAGAAGAGGATTGAAAGAAAAAATACAAAAACATCAACTGCTAATATCCCTACAACTGAAATATAGATAAGGATGATACTCGCAATAAAATTTGAAGAAATATTGGTTATATTATTCGTAACATTCATTATATAAACGGATTTTGATATTTCATCTTTATTATTATTTAGTATTTCAGGGACAAAGCTTGATTGAGTAGGATAAATTAAAGTATTAGCAAACGAAAATATTCCATGTAGAATTAACAAAAATAAATAATCTAGTTGATAATATACGGTAACTAGCACTCCTATTAGTGTTAGAAAATGCAACACTTCTAGTGCAATTAATAATAGCTTTTTATTACTAAATTTATCAATAAATGGTCCAAATAAAAAGCTGACTAATGATGGGAGAAAAGCAACTAAACCAAACAGAGCAAGAGAACTAACACCTAACTCGTAAATCGAAACCGCAATATACATTAGAGTTATCGTATAAACGCTATCTCCAAAGTTTGTTAATACCCTACCAAATACTAACATCCTAAAATTACTATTTTTTGCTAAGATCATATTCATACACTTTCCAATTAAAGATATCAATTTGAACAGCTTGTTCTTTATAATTTAATCCAGTAATAACAGATTGCACTTGATATGCGATAAGTCCTGCTGCCATAAAGGTCACAGGTGCAATTACGCTAGTAGGAAACGAAATATCATCAAGTAGTTGTTCTCTTGTCGCACCTCTTTCACCGTACAACTGAGAGCTAGTTATTGTTTTCTCTGGATGCATACAAAATGTGTTTATGACGGTGGAAGCATAGGAACCTGCTACAAATGGTCTGTTATATTCTATAGATAACTCATCAAACCAACTATCAATTATTATTTTAGGTATATCTGCACAACAGATTGATAAATCAAATTGATAAGTGTCAAAGACCGATCTTAAATCTTCTTTTGTCTCAAGAAAAGTATTAACTTTTTCAATCTCAATTTTCGAGTTTATTTTCCTTAAATATTTCTCGACAACATTAACCTTCAACCTTCCAATATCCTCTTCAAAGTATGTACCTTGCCTTGTTAAGTTCGATTCATCTACCACATCATTATCTAAAATTATTAACTTAGATACACCTAACCTAACTAAAATCTCACATACATTGGCTCCTATTCCGCCAAGCCCAACAACTAATATAGTTGCCTCTGATAATCGATCTTGATGTTTTTGTGGATCAATATTATCTGTTGTATCCATCCATTCAAAGAAATTAAGATTTCGAGAATACCTATACTCTTTCTGATAATTATTCGTAGTTAATAGACCATTCCGTTCAAAAAAAGACATTTTTTCATCTATTGCTGATTGTGATAAATTTAAATTTTCTTTATCGATTTCCTTATTTAAAAACCTTAGAAATCTCTTATTTTCTTCACTACTGTCAATCGTTCTTTCTAAACCAGGTTGTCCAACCCCAAAATAAATTTTCCCATCTCTCTCCACAGGCTGAAGGGTCTTTTTCAATCTTATTTCGTCCATTATTCAAACTCCTTGCTATGGTTATTATTTATATCGTTATTGAAGCTATTTTAATGAGGGAGGTATTAATCGATTGTTTGGAAAATGAGAAGACTCCATACTGAGATATTTCTTTAAATTGTGTTCTTGATTATAAGAATGCACAGAATAATTTCTAGTATTGTCCTTTTCTTGGATCGTTTTTTCTTTAGCACTATTTTTATATGTAGCATTTGATTTATTATCGGTAACCATACTAATTCCTCTTTTCAATTAGGTTTAAAGAAAGAAAAAAGAAAGATTACAATAGAATCTTCCTTTTTTCTAATATACTCTTCAATTAGCGATCACCAGCACGGTATTCAATTCTAACCATAATTTGTTACCCCCTCTCAACTTATGAACTTATTATAATATATTAAATGAATGTTTAGAATACTTAGAAACTAACACAATAACTTTAGTATTTTTCACTAATTAAATAGTGAAAAATAGTGAACTATTGCTTTTTTACAAAAGTATTTATAAATTCAATGTATTGGTATTATATTTAATTAATGGGAACTAGATAATCCATAAAAGGTTGGTGAGAATAACATGCATATCGGAAGACGAATAAGAATGTTAAGAAAAGGAATGGATCTATCGCAATCTTACTTGGGACGAGAAATTATTTCTGAATCGCACTTAAGTAATATAGAAAAGGGAAGATATATTCCTCGCGAAGATATTTTACATTTATTGTCTAAAAAACTTCATGTTCCCACTGAATACTTGTTGAACTATAAATCAATAAATGACCAGTTAGAAACAGAGTTGGAGTATTTTAATAAGCTAATAGAAACAAATTTAAAAGCAGCAGAAAAACATTATGAAGAAATAAAAAAAAGTCATGTCTATATTCCTTCAATTCAACAAGAATTATATTTTTATCTACTCTCGATCTATATGTTCTATAAACTAGATTTCGGAAAAGCAGAAGAATTATATTATCGTTTAGATAATTTTATTACAGAGGAAGATTTAGAAAATACTCCAAATAAAATAAAGAGAATCTATATCAATGTGCTAGCTTTAAATTATTTTTACAGAAAAGAATATCTTATCAGTAATCAGTATTTTCATAGACTTTTGGATATGTTATCACTTTCTAAAAAAATAAAAAGAGCCAATATCCAACATAACATTGCATTGAATTACTGGAGGCTAAAAGACTTAGTAAACGCTGAGGTGTTCTGTAAATATTCCTTAGATATTTATTATAAAGAACATGCGTGGGATAGTATTGGAGAAGTGTATAACTTCTTAGGGATCATATATTCAGAAAAATACGAAAATAAAAAGGCGATAGAGCAATTAAAAAAAATTTTTCAAATTCCCATCGATGACTTAGAGATTACTGGAAAAACTTATCACAATTTAGGGACAATCTACCTTAAGTATAATGATTATATGAAAGCAATTTATTACTTAAATAAAGCCGTAGAAATCAAAAAGAAATCCCCTAATAAAAAAAGTTATGTAAATTCAATCATCGTATTAATCAAAGTTTATTTAAAAATCGAAAATTTATTAGAAGTAGAACGCTTATTTTCACAAGTTAACCGACAAAAGTTGAACGATATTGATCATTATAGAATCTTGTCGCTTAAAGCAAAGTTATTCTTTCTAAGAGGTTTAACTCATGAATATGAAGAGCTTATGATTGAATCAATATCCTTTTTCAAACAAGAAAAAATGTTCGATTATATTATAAACCTCTCTCAAGAATTGGCAGAGTATTATGAAAGTATTAATAAATATAAAAGAGCTTCTATTTATTACAAAAATTCAATTCATATTTATAAAAAAATATATAGTGGGTGATTTTCTTGAAAAGAACTTTATTTGAATTAAATTATAGGATTTTAATATTAAGTTTTAACGACTACGATGAACCAATACCGAAATTTAATGTAGTCTTATAATTGAAACGCAAAATAATCAATTGTATGCGATAAAAGTGGTTTATTTCGGGCTACTTTTATCGTAACTTGGCATATAAATAACTGATTTGCGCTTACTGTATTATTAATTTCACCCTCACTATTGAGCTAAATGGAAGAATCGTACATGAAACTATTTGCACGCCTTTTTCATATTTAATTCATTTAACTAATCCTTGCTTTGTACATTTTCACAGGTGCTTTGGAGTTAGTCTAGTTTTTCAAAATATAAATTTGCTAACCAATCAGCCAGGACTCAAACTAGAGGGACGATGAACAACCTCCCGATATAAAGTAACTACCTGGTTTTAATCGAGTTTTAAATCTTGATACTTGAATTTTGAACACTAAGAGCTTTGATATTTAAGGTCTAATGTATTAACTATTAGGTGTAAGCTTTGAATTCAATTAGAACATTCATCAAAGTTAATAGATTAATATTAGTACTATAATATCGCTTATAGTGAGCGTGTTCAGATTCTAGTTTACGATTGATTAGCAAAGTAATATAAATTTATTAGTCGTGAGATAGGTCTTCTACTGACGTATCATCGAATTCAATATCGTTCTTTACATTTGCTGCGGTAAGAACATTATCTACTTTTTCTTTGAACATACTAATTGATAAATCTAACTCATCAATTTCTTTTCTTAAATTAATTGGATCGATAAAGTTCGGCTCGTTTTCATCTCTAAAAAACTTAAGCATTGGGTCATCTTCGTTTATATTGAGCTTTTCTTTATTTTCTTTCCCAACTGATCTTGTAAGATGGTCATCTAGTCTATCTCTATAATATTCTTTTTTTTCAGCGAGGTCATTCATCAGCTGAGTAAATTGGCGTTCCATCTCATGAAGTAACTGCTCTTCAAAATGAATCGAATTTTTTCTTTCGATTGCCTCTGCTAAAGTCATCGTTTGACCACCAATCGTCACTTCAACTTCTGCATTTTTCTTTACAATTGCACGCTTAATTAACGTTCTACGCTTGATTAATGCACGAGCGGAGTCATAGGTTGATTTAACGTCTTTTTCGAACTCTTCATTGTTGCTATAACCATTTACTGCTTTTCTTCCAATTACAACAGCTCCAAAATGAATTCTTCTCGTTAAAGCCTTCGTAATTCTTTTTTCTAATGTACTGAGTTCGTTTAGGCCCTCTTGAATCGACATAGTAACCATACCCATGTAAATCAACCTCCTCAAAATAAAAAGAACCCTTATATCATTATAATTACCTAACATTATATAAACGGTTCATAAGATAATATGTTATTGTGAATTTCTTACTAATTTCAACACAATAACCAATATTACACAAACTTTCCTTATCGGTCAATTGATAAGTATTTTAATTCCAAACATAATCGCTCTCCCTAGAGCAGTCTTCATATCATACAAAATATGCTCATATATTCCATAATAAGTGTAGCTACTTGATGAGGTTAGATACTTATTGGCTTGAGAGCAGGATTAGAAATCTACCGGCAATTCCTGAAACATACAAGTAATAGCAAGGAAATAATCAGTTTTGTCGTTTATTTCTAAGTTATTTGATGTTTACGTTGTTAATCTCCTTGTAAGGTCAAATAACTTTGACGTATTTACTCATCGTTGTTTTCAATTTACAATTTAACGTAGGACGAATGATTACATCTGAATGAATGTAATCATTCGAAGAACAATCCATTGACTTAAAAACTAATAATGTTAAATTTTATAGCTTAGAAGGATACAAAAATAGTATTAAACTATCTATAATTTAGAGTCTGTTAGAAATAAAAAATCAAATTGAGTCTATTACTCAGTCTACGGAAAAGAGTTGATTATTTTTAGTTATGGGAGAATTAAATCATGCCATTGACAGACAAGTAAAAATTTCTCGATCAAGTAGATTATGGATGGCTACAATATTAGGAACATTAGCGGGATTTGGGCCGTTATCGATTGATATGTATTTGCCAGCACTTCCTGAATTGGCAAATGACTTTCACGTAAGTCCATCACTCGTCCAGCTTAGTTTGACTTTCTTTTTATTAGGTATAGCATTTGGACAGCTATTAGCTGGACCAATCAGTGATGTACGTGGACGACGCTTACCATTATTAGTTGGATTAGCGATCTATTTCGTCGTTTCCCTATTATGTGTTTTCAGCCCTTCTATTTGGACATTAATTGCATTGCGCTTTATTCAAGGATTAGCTGGTTCAGCAGGAATTGTAATTTCTAGGGCAGTTGCTCGTGATTTGTATTCAGGCACGGAACTAACGAAATTCTTTGCATTACTTGCATTAATTAATGGGATTGCCCCTATTATGGCTCCAGTAATAGGCGCACAATTATTAAAAATCGTTCCATGGCAAGGTGTCTTTATTGTCTTAAGTATCATTGGCTTAGTCATGTTTTTTGTCGTACTATTTGGCTTACCAGAAACCCTTCAAAACGATAGACGTTCAGCAGGCGGAGTGAAAAATACGTTTATTACGTTCCGAAATCTTATTTTAGATCGCACCTTCATAGGGTTTGCATTAGCTCAAGGGTTTGTCTTTGCTGCTATGTTTGCTTACATCTCTGGCTCTCCATTTGTCGTGCAAAATATTTACGGGGGATCGCCACAAATGTTCAGTCTCATCTTTGCCATAAATGGATTGGGGATTATGATGGCAAGTCAAACTACAGGGCGGTTAGCTGGACGAATACATGAGTCTAAGCTTTTTCGTTTCGGTCTAGCTACATCACTATGTGGAGGTATTGTTTTATTTATACTTATTCTTCTGCACGCTAGATTAATTTTTCTATTAATCCCGTTATTCTTTGTCGTATCAAGTGTTGGGGTTGTAAGTACATCTGGATTTTCACTTGCGATGCAAAAACAAGGAAAGAATGCAGGCAGTGCAGCCGCTCTAATCGGAGTATTATCACTTGCTTTAGGTGCACTCGCAGCACCATTCGTGGGGCTCGGAGGAGAACACACCGCTATACCAATGGGAATTGTCATCGTTTGTGCAGGTGTTAGTGCCACACTTTCTTATCTATTTGTTATCCCTCGTGGGGAAAAGTAATTGCATATTAAGAAACCCTAAGAAAAAATCGACATTAGAAAAGCCGATAAATCCTAAATTAAGGATTTATCGGCTTTATTTAATTGAATCAGCTATAGATCCTCTATCTGATTCAGTAGATAATCACAAAGTTCTTTATAAATGGATTGCCTTTTTAAACTCAAAAGGATATGTTTTGGGTTTGTTTCCTTCTCAGCAAAGATACAATTTAAGTAGTGTCTGAACTCAATAATACTTGGTAGTTCATGTTTGTATATCTCTGAGGTTTCGATTTGATATATTATTAATAAAGACTGTAACTGTGCATCCGCTTTGTTTAATTCATGATAATGATGATAGTTATCATCTGTACCTTCGTACATACGGTATCTGAAAGCTGTTAAGATCTTCAATAGAGCATTAACTTGATTCTCCTCAAACTCATGATCTATAGCATACATAAAAAATGGAAACTCATCACCGTTCACCATACATTTTAGTAGTTTAATTTGATACTTTAATTTCCCGATTTCTTTTTCGATATTCATTTCTCCACCCCTTTCATTAGATTAATACAAATCAGAAAAAGCGTTGTTTTTTTCTGTTGATTCCTAATTGTAAGGGATTACTATCGAATTGCAATACTCTTTCTTTTGATGCAAAAGCTTAAAATATTAAAGATTCTTACATAGCTTTTATCACTCTACTTGTTAATTAAACTTTCGGATACTAGGTATGCATAGAAGAATTGCAGAAGACAGAGTTGTTATTACTGATAAAATTATAATCGTAGTAGATCCGCCGATACTTTCTGCTAACCAACCAATTAACAAATATCCTAGTGGAAGTAACGCATAGGATCCTAACATATCAAGACTCGCTACTCTCCCAAACATTTCTTCAGGTACAAGCTCTTGTAAACTAGTTTCCCAAACTAGTCCAAAAACCATAACACCGAACCCTTGAATAGCCATTAAAGTTAATAATCCAGGAACCCAAGGGACGAAAGGCATTGCCAATAATGACAATCCACTTACTATAACACCACTGTAAGCCATCAGACCGCGTTTTTCCCATTGTTGTCTCATACCAAAAATGAGAGCAGCAAGTCCAGCACCTAATCCGGAAAATGTCATACATAAACCAAATATAAAAGGTTCAAATTGATAATAAATATTAAACAACCAAGGAATCAAGATGACAATAATTCCTGTGTAACAAAGAGTAATAAAGGAAAATGCTAAAATTGTGATCCATAACCAAGGATGACTTTTTAACACTTTAATACCTTCTAAAAAATCACTTTTAACGTTAGACTTGTTATTCAAGGAATCCTTGACAGTAGTAGGTGTATGATTTGTAGCCAGATCCCTTAAGAATAATAGACATATAAAAGACAAGAAAAAAGTTAATGCATCTATACCAAATCCAATAGCAGCAGATGATGCAGAGACAATTAGTCCACCTAGTGCAGGTCCAATTAATCGTACGACTTGAGTACTCATTTGAGTTAATGCATTTGCAGCGTTACGAATCTTTGGAACAAAAATTTTCGCACGAACAGCGAAATATGCAGGATGAAACAAACCAGCCATTAAACCATTAATTGCAACCAATACATATAAGATTTGTATAGTTAAGGTATCTGAAATTAGTAAGATCATTATCGTTATCATAAGAAATGTACGAATAAATTCAATGAGTAACATCAGATTAATGCGATTAAATTTGTCAACGATTAATCCTGAAAATGGTAGGATGAGCACATTAGGTATCATATACATTGTCATAGTAATTCCCATTACCATTGTAGACCCAGTTAACGAATACACAACTAACGGAAGAATCACCATATGAATAGCACTTCCAAAAGACGAGAGTAGTTGCCCGATCCACAAGAATCTAAAATGACGAGATTCTTTAACTGGTAATATTAAATTTTCGAGATACGAATGTTCATTTTTCGTCTGTACTTCTTCACCAAGCATGCTGTCGCTCCTAAAATAAATTTAATAAGAGTTATTAATAAAGGTAGCATTCACTTTATTTGTTGATATCAATCAACGAATTGTTTGCTAAGTTATACATCAAAGCACCTCTTTCGAGATGTTCTGTCCATCCCTCGACAAAATACCTTAATACCTCAAAGGATAAAATATTAGAAATTTTATCTGCAGTCTGTACTATAGAACTTACAACGATATCATCCCTTTGATTGAGGTTTATTCCGAAATCTTCTTTATTTTTTGTAAGAAAAGCGTTTATTTCACTAGGACTCTGGTTTTTATTTTTTACATAAATAGGGAAAATTGTTGCGTCAAATCCATAGTAACCTCCTGGATATATAACTGGTACATCATAGTTATCACCATATGCTTGAATTCCTTTGAGTAAATTCTCCTCATCAGCTGCAACAATTAAAATATCTATTCCATCTAGAATTTGATTTAAATCGTTATCTTCACTTATAAAAGTTTGGTAGGTTTTAATATCAGGAGTAACAATGCTATTATCCAAACGTTCTTCAATCAATCTTTTTAATACATCAACTTTCGGTTCTCCTATATTTTTTCTAGCTAAATATGGACATCTAGTCAAATTGCTAGCCTCTATTGAATCTCCATCAACAAGTACATAATTAGATATACCGAAGAGTGCTAACTTTATTGCTATATTAATCCCCACGGTACCACATCCAACTATTCCAATCCTTTTCTTCATTATTTCATGCTGGATTTCCATAGACGTTTTATCAGTATTAAACATTTCCCACATTGGGATGATTCTATTATATGTATCTTGTATTGAATTATAATTCTCAGTACATTCTTCTCTGTCAGTCTCTATTAAATTGATGTACCCGAATTCTTCAAGATTACTTATGATGTCCATACCTTCTTCATAACAATTTAACTGATGAAGTTTGTTTTTAAGCTGTTCGAATGCACACTTACTACTTATCAGCTCACAAACTAACTTACCAGTATTGTTTAACTCAAATGATCTTATTCCTTTTTGATATAAGGGATTTTCGAATGAGATTAGATTATCTTTTAAGAATACTTTGACATATGGTTTAAATTGTACTGTTATCATAATATTTCCCCTTAAAATTATTATTCTATTGGCTATAATTACACAAAAATAAGGAATCATTATGATTCCTTATTTTTATGTACTATTAAAGTTTGAATGTAGGACATGGAATAACATCTTGACGATTTACTTTTACTTCACGCATTTAAAAACACCTCCGAATTAATTCTTGAACTTGCTATCTAAATATAATCTATTTAAGTTAAACCTGTAAACACTAGTAAAATAATAAAATATTATACTATTATGCATTTTTCTTACAAAATCTCCATTTTACTTGAAAATACTTATTTTTTAAAATAATCTTACTATTTTGTAAATAGATAGATAATAATGTTGATTGATGAGTTCAACTCACGACAAAAAAACTTAAGAATATCTTCATTTTTATATAAAGTGATTCTTAAGGAACACCTCGTATTATTAGTATCAAGATAAAAGATATAAAGTGCTGCTTACAACAATCAATATAAATTAATCATTCATGTTTATCAATACTTACAACCTTAAGAGGTGATCTATTAATATGAGAACAAAAACATCAAAACCTATAATTGTGATTATAGCTATAGTAATGTTGATGTTACTATTCTTCTCAATAAAAATACCGACTTTTTCAGTGAATACTCCTTTTTCTAAAATGGAAAACGATGCATCTCATTCTAAGCCTTTAAAAGAAGATACGCTTAAGTCTATCGATTTGGGTAAAAATGCAACACTTAATCTTGTTACAGATAGTGGTGGAAATATTTATACTTATTTAATTTATGATGAGGAAATTGTAGCTTCTGAAGAATTTGTAAATCTCAATAATTTGGATGAAGAAATATATCAGATGAATATGCGAAGAGAAACTTCTAAGTATGACATAAAATTATTTTTAGGTATGATCGCTAATAAGGAAATAGACAGGGTTACAGTGAATGGTACTGAAGATATACATTACTTCGATTATCAAGATCAAAAATTTTTTTATAATACAAAATTTTATAATGGACCTGTATCAATAGAAGAGCTTTAGAATGAAAGAATAACAAATCAGCAAGAATGGTAAATGATTTTATATAAACATAGAAGCCTATCATGAAGACTAATTATTATTACTTATGTAGTTTTATTCATCTGTGCATACATGATAACTTTCACTACAAAAAATAACCACCATCTAAGAATGGTGGTTATTCTTTGTGAAATTTCAAATTCGGTTATAATGATGGTGTTTAGTGTACCTAGCATACACCTTTTTATTTTATTCAAATTTCAAGAGTGTTCCTTATCAGCTTAATCCCCGCAATCTACATTAACACCATTCGATATTCCACACTTGTTTCCAATAAAGAGGTTATTGTCTTCATCAACAATATCCGTACTAATATTAAAAAATACTCTATTAAATAACACTTCATTCCCTACAGAACTAGCATCCAGAAAAATACCGTGCATTCTATTTTCTAATACCCTATTTTGCTTAATGGTATTCAGTGTGGAATCCGTTGCTTCAATTCCATTCCCTAAATTTCTAACCACTTTATTTTTTATCACTCTGTTGCTATTCGATTTTAGATCTAACTTAATGCCATTTTCTCCATTGTTATTTATTTTATTCCCTTTTATCGTATTTACAAAGGAGAACTCATTGACTTCAATTCCATCGCCTGTATTCCCAACAATGGTATTGTTTATTATCACATTTGAGAATGATGGAATATTTTCTTCACCATCGAGTAAAATACCATCTTCAATATTATTTTTGATAAGATTACCCACAATAAAGTGGTTGTTAGACTCTGTATCGACAAGAATCGCATCGTTCGTATTTTCTGAGATTTTATTGCCTATCACTTTGTTAAAAGCATTATCATCCTCAAAGAAAATTCCATGACCTTCTTCATTAAATCCATTATTCGAGATGTTATTCCCTAATATCCAATTGTTTAATGTATCATCATCCATTTCAAACCCGTCATTCCCATTATTGATTACTTTATTTGCTACTAAAAAATTATTACTAGAATCATCAATATCCATTCCATCATCTACATTATTATAAGATACATTTCCTAAAATGAGATGATCAAAGGAGTCATCAAGATCGATTCCCTCAAATCCATTTTCAACAGTTACATTTCCCACAATAAAATTACTGAAAGAATTGTCACTGTCAATACCATCCTCATTATTAGGTGTATTATTTTGTATAATTATATTTATATTTGAGTTGTTATTTAACGAAATTCCATCGATAACATTGCCACTTGCCATATTATGTTTTATAACATTATTGAAGGAATTATTATTCAAGAAGACTCCTTTTGATTCATTATTTAGCAACTGATTATTTGTTATGAAATTTTGAGAAGATTCATTTACAAAGATTCCGTTCCCACTTGTAATTTCATCTGTCTTATAATTTTGAATAACAAATCCTCTAATTACTATTCTTGATGACTCAGTGATTGTGATACCATTTTCAAACCCTAGTCCAGCCCCTTCTATAATTGGTTTACCAATTCCAATTAGTTTGAGAGCCGTTTTTCCTGGACCAATCTTCACCGCTTCTTCATATGGACTTAAGGAATTCGTAACTATAATGATGTCTCCTGAATTCGACTGATCAACTGCATCTTTAATTGTCATGAATTGAAATCCTTGACCAACGATATGAACCTTCAGATGAAAAAAAAGAATACTGATTAGAAGAAAAACGCTGAAAATGAAAAATGACAAAATGGAGATTATTTTTTTGTTTTTGATGGATATCTGCACCTTTGTCAAATTTCCATCACCTACCTTTTAAGATAACTAAACCAAGTATCAGCAATCCTTATCTTCGTGCTTAGGCAAACACGCACTCAATAATTTCCAAATCATAATTAATACTATAAGAACTAAAAAGCTACTAATAACTAACACAACGATAGCTGGTACGCTCCATAATAATCCAGCTAAAACCAATGCAGTTGCAATCACGATAAAGAGACCTAATGAAAAGAAGCCTAATGCAATACCCGCTCCTGTACAAGAACAACAGGATTTTGTATGTTCATCTCCCATTCTTTTCATCTCCTTCATAGAGATTATTTCTCTAAAATATATGTAGAATATTCCGATTAATGAGCCTGAATTCCAATAAACTACTAAATGAAACAAAAAAATTTCCTTTCCTATTTTAAAGAAAGAGAATTGTATGCTAATAACCAAATGATTACCTCGGCTAGATTATCTTCAGTATTTCTGATTATCAACTATTATAAGAACACATATATCTAAAACCATTTATAACACCCGTATTCCTGCAATACCCATTTCAAAGTAGATACCTAAGACATAGATGATCCCTTCCTTAACGGATGAAATTTTTTAATGTTTTTTTTATGTCTTCAAGACCTTGCTCTTCATCACATTATATACGTTTAATTTCTGCTTTAATATATAATATTTATGCTTTTTTATACTAACATGAACGTGGTGTAAAGGTTGTATTGGTATGATTGGCAAGGCATCCGAACTTCCTCACTGTTCAAAACAAAATTACAATATAAAAGCCGACTTCTCTAAAAGAAACCGGCTTTTAAAAATGAACATTATAATGTTGAAATCCTAGTTTTATCTTTTTCTATTTGATTTTCAATTACTTTAATATTAAACTTAACTAACTCTTCATCTGTTAAGTCATTAATATCAACAAGCTCATTTTCAATTTCTACATATCTAGCTGACCCTTCTGTAACTTGAGTAGCTTGTTTGCTAATCTCACCTATTTCCGGTTGCATTTCGATTATTTTATACTTAGCTAACTCTTCATCTGTTAAGTCGTTAATATCAACAAG
>NZ_MJEH01000002.1 GCF_001742425.1 Bacillus solimangrovi | reverse complement strand
AATTGATAGTACATAAGTAACTGTTAATAATGAATTTAATCGTTACAAGGAGGTTGTTTATGAAGGTTTATATTGCAGGAATACCAAGCTTTGCTGGTGCTTTATATTCTGGTACTGAAGCTGCTCCACAATCGTTTCGAAAAGCAGACATTGTATCATATTTTGAAGATGCTGTTGATTTAGGAGATATACCATTATCAAATCATTTACCAAGGCATAATGTTGAACCAATTCGAAATTGGCCTGCTCCGAAGTTAGTTTGGGATCAAATTGAAGAACATTCAGAGAAATGGTTTAAAGAGGACTCATTTACCCTTATTTTGGGTGGGGATTGCAGTGTAATAACAGGAGTAACATCTCGGTTTTATCGTCAATATGAAAAACATACTTATGTACTATCAATTGATGGACATATCGATTCCACACCACCTACTTCGTCTGTTTGTATTGGAGCTGCAGCGATGGGGTTATGGTTCTTAACAAACGAAAATCCATTTTATAAAAAACCTAAGCAATTTGATAATGGACACATTGCAGTTCTCGGTTATGCAGAAGACAATTTACATAAAGACATTCAAACAAAACGTATGACACTATATTCTCTAGAAGATATCAAAAAATTAAGTATTGAAAGAGTAGCAAAGCTTTATCTAGCAAGCATTCCTAAGGATGCAAGAGTGCTTATACACTTTGACCTTGATGTCATAAGTAGTGATTTTCTACATGCTGTATACATGCCAAGTGAAGAGGGCTTATCAGTTGAAGAGATTGAATTACTTCTCTCAATAATTATAGAAGATTCTAGGGTTATTGGAATGGTTGTAACAGAGTTTTCTAGTTTAAAAGATGCAAAAGGTGATCAGGCGAAGCTCGTTACATCGATTATAGGGAAAGTATTGAAAAATAAGGTTTCTTAACGTAATTCATTTGGCCCTCAAATATATATGAATAGGTTGTTGATTATTACGTCATTAAATTTAATTAAAATTTATATATAAAAGTAACTTATCTTGATTATTTAAAACCCAAGATAGGTTACTTTTATTTTTTGTTATCTCATAATAAAGAAATTTCAAATCCTCTAAAATTCTTCTAAATTGTCTAAGTTATTACTTTTGATACCGTCTGGTTCACTCCTAATAATGTCGCGTCCATATTTGTGAAATACATCGACATGTGCTAGTTTACCTGCCTTTGCTTCTTCAAGAGCGGTGACATAATCTAATTCCCGACCAGAATTCGTTTTGAAAGCGATTAAATCTCCTTCGCTATTTTTTCGTACAGCTACAATTTGCTCTTGATTTGGCTGTACATCATTATTCAATTCATTTGTAGCTTGATCTTGTGACTGCTGCACGTATTTATTGTAGGATGCTTCAAATCGGTCATTCATTTTTCACACCTCCATCACTTTGTTTTGATAGAAGTATTATCACCAAAATGTTTACTTATTATGTTGAAAAAGGGAAGGTTATGTATGAAGAAAGGAGCTATAACGTCCTAACTTCAAGTCAATCAGTTTGTAGATGAAAGTTGATGGAGAGGGTCTGTAAGATATTCATCAAACATTACGATTTTAGAATCATATGAAAGATGTTCTTCATAAGTTTGTAATAAATTGTTGTGAAACTCTTGAAGTGATTGAACATGTTCAATACATTGCTGTGAGAACAAACCAGAACGATTAACTAAGATTGCTTTGTATTTTTCAACTAATTTGTACGTTTTTCTTAGTACTTTTTTTACATGGTTAATTCTGTATATATCTTGTAACTCATTCAGATAATTATGAATGTCTAGTTGCAAGTTATTGATTACCCTTGAATTAATACTTTTGTTTTGCTGATCATTTTCTAGAGTCAAAAGGTAATGTTCTAACATGATGAGGTCAGATTTAATAGGATTATTAGAAAAACTGTGATAAATACGAAACGTATTATAAGCATCATACATTGGATTGTGTTGTTCACCTACGAATGTTAAATCATATAAAGATAATGCGTTCTCTACTGACATCGGATTCTTTGAAACTCTTTTTGAAAATACAGCTTGGAAGTCCACATACCGATTTTTTATTTTTTTTATAGTAGATAAAGGAATATTAGCAAATTCTGCATCAAGTTGTAAACGTGTAAAATCATTACTAGACCAAGAAAAAAAGCGAGAGCGTTTAATACCGTGTACCCAAGATAAGAACTCTGAAAATACGGTTTTAAAATTATTTGCAGATCGTATATCTGAATTATGAATTCCGGTTAAATTCTCACAAAATCTACTTAACGATTTAAAATCTTTCGGTTTAATATATCTATCAAAATAAGTGATAGCCTCAGTTTCTAAGTCGTACTTAACTGCACCTAAGCGAATAGCATGCATATCCTTATATGGCATCCCTCTGTTTGAACATAACATTTCGAAGTCAAAAAAGATAAATTGGTTCACTTTTGTCAAACAATCACTCCTCTTATTTGTCTTGTATGAATGAATGCGGAAAGTATGTACATTTTATTATAATTTATTAGTTAAGCAAAAAATAGATGAAAATTATTCCGAAAAAGCGTAATTTATAAGTGGACATCATTAATATTAAATTTGCTGAACTAGCACAACCAAATGATGGTAATACAATAGCTGTAAATTACAATGCCAATCGTGAAAGTGTAAGGTTTTTACTGGTAGATTGTCCTGAGACCTCCCATATGTGACTTGGTGAACAGCCCTACTGCAAGGAGGCAAAAGAATTCACTAGAAATTTAGTGGGAAATGCACGTAAGATTGAATTAGAATTTGACATTGGGCCACAAAGAGATAAGTATGGGCGATTATTAGCTTATGTTTACGTTGATGAAAATTTGGTTCATTAAATAATGGCTTAGCTAGGGTGGCATACATTTACCAACCTAATACTCGCTATGTCAACCAATTTACTGCTATTCAAAAACAGGCACAACAAAACGGTATTGGTATTTGGGTAATTGAAAATTACGCTCAAGAAGACGGTTTTCACACTGAATTAATGGAATCCAAAGGTAAAGAAAATAATCAAGTTAGCGATGGCTGTCTAATAAAAGGTAATATAGGGTCAGAAAAAATTTATCATACACAAAATTCGCCTTAGTATGAACAAACCAAACCAGAAATAATGTTTTGTACTGAAGAAAAAGCCGTTAAAGCTGGTTTTCGTCCCCCTAATCAATAAGAAAAGGTAGTTCCGTTTTGTTAATTGATCATTCTTTACAGAAAATATATTACTAATATTTGAATTACTTCTTTATCCTAAAGAATGGTGATATGCACAAATTAATTTTGTGCATATCACCATGAGTGTCTACCGATAAACAAAGTTGTTTTAAATTATTTTTATTCCGTAACAGCGCAATGTTGAATAATATTGTCATGTAGTGTTAGAACTATTCGACTTATTAATCATTGTGTTTTTTAATTTTTCCTCTCAAATACATCACTTACATTAGTTTAAAGGGACAATAGAATGAAAATAACCGCTAAAATAGCAGGGGTTCCTTGTTTGATGAATATCCCTTTATTTGCTGTCAAAGCTCCAAATACGGAAGCAAGTATCACGCATATTAAGAAAAATAATTGGATCATAATTTTGCTTGAATCTGGAACAAAAAAAACTCCCAAGAACAAACCAGCAGCTAGAAACCCATTATATAAACCTTGATTTGCAAATAGGGTCTTAACTTTTGGAATTTCGAGAATATCTTTTGTGACTCCAAAAGTTTTTTGAGCTACTCTACTTGTAGAAAAAAACATCTCAAGAATCATGATATATACGTGCTCGATAGCTACAAGCAAAGTGAAAATAATAGCTAATAAATCCATATACACACTCCTTTTACATATTAACTAAAACATTATTCTATTATATGGTCCTATACACAATAAAGAAAGGTCATTATTCTAAATATTATTATTAAAATAACAATTATCTCCGTTATCTAATTTATTGAAAGATGTAAGTAGGATAAGCGCCTTGTCATATTTCTATGATAGGTTTCCAAACGCTCTCCCCCGAACCGTACGTACACCTCTCAATGTATGCGGCCCTCTGCATATTACCTAAATGTTTAAAGTGGGAAAATAACTGCATCCCGCTCCTTATCTCGTACTTCTCATATTTCTTCTGGATGAGCATATAATCTAGGGAAATTATAGGGGGGATATGTTTGTATAAAAAATGGATCATTACAGGTTTAATGTCTATTATCACGATAGTTACTTTTTGGGGGCAACCAAATCAATCATTCGCTAATTCATTCGATCGAGAAGAGGTATTTCAATTTTTAGAAGAAGCATATGCAGCTCAACTCTCACTAAATGAAAAGTATCGAAGTTTAGATGAAGTACATAAACACTTGAATCCATATTTTACAAAAGATTATACGAATATCTTCGTAACAGAACGATTATTTCATGATGATGAAGGTTACTATTTACCTGGTTCGGATAGTTTCTATGCATTCGTTCCACATTTTAAATTCAACGAACGTACAAAAATAGATATGATAGATGAACATACTTTAATAGTGTCAGAATGGTTTGAAGCAAATAATGAAGGACCATGGTCTTGGGATGCACATGAAGAGGATGTAATTCTAAAAAAACAAGATGGTACATTTAAGATATATGACATTAACGGTATCTTAGCTTATCATAACGAACAAATTAGTTTGAAAATCAACGGTAACAGAATTATATTAGCTCAAAATCCGATTATTCAAAATGAACGTACATTGATTCCTCTTAGAGCAGTATCTGAACATCTTAACGGAGAAGTATTATGGGATAAACATGATCAAAAAATTATGATACAAAAAGGCGATAAATTAATTAAGTTATGGATTGGGAAGAAACAGGCGTTTGTGAATGAAGAAGCGATTACATTAGATACACCAGCAATAGTAGTGAATAATCGTACAATGGTTCCAACACGTTTTGTAAGTGAAGCTTTGGATGCAGTAGTGGAATGGGAAGACTATTCAAATACTATAAATATTCTAAGTGAAGATGTTATAACGAAACATCAAGCTGAAGATCTCGTACGAGCATATGTACAAATTCCTGAAATATCAGAAACAATTGTCGCATTTGATCATATGGAAGGTGATGAATACGTCATACATGTTTACGATGTAGTTGAACTAGAAGGGGGAGGCAGTCATACTGCAACAATTGGTTGGTATTATGTTCATGCAAAAACTAATATGATACGGTCAATGTTTTGATAAATTATTTTATTTTCTAGTATTTTAAAGAACACATTCACCCAATTTCACATGAATCTTTGAACTAAGGGGATTATAAAAGGAAAGTTCCCTTTATAAGTAGTAACTGGCACTTTAAGAGATTACTACAACATGATAAAAGTCAGTTTTAATTCTGAAGGAAATACTATAATTATTTTCTTACAGAGACTAATGTTCAAAGTTCAAGTTTAATTAGGAGGGATGTTTTTGATAAATCCAAGTGGTGAACAAGTGTCACCGAACACGAAATCGGATCAGTTAACAGATGTAGGTTTTGGTGGTCACGAAGTATTTGATGTTCAAGAAGTAATTGCAGGACTTATTAGTTTACTTGATCAATATCAAATGTATGAGCAATATATTCAGGATACGGAATTGAAAAGGATTTTACAACATCAAACTGCTTTTCTTACTCATATGTACAATTCGATTATTGATTGTTTTAAAAAAAATCGTAAGACAATTTCACCTATTGAAAAATATGAAATGACCTTAAATGTTAATGTAACTTTTGGAATTAAGCCAAGTCAACCACTCAAACCCAATCAGTCGGTGAGCGAACTATCAGAACGAGGATTATCAGCATATATGTTAGGTCACACAAAGTCACTAGCTTCACTTTTTGCGATGACTTCGTTAGAAATGCCAAATCCTATGATGCGACGTATCATAGCAAATAATGTTTCTAATTTGATTGAAATGAGTTATGAAATATTTCTTTATCAAAATAAGTACGGATATTATCAAGTTCCACAGTTAAAAGAACAAGATCTTAATTATATTCTTAATAGCTATACAGCTGTATTGAACCCAAGTAATAACTTTCACTGAGAGTGAACATGCTGAATGTAAGGATAGCTCTTACATTCAGTTTTTTTACATATATATAACATAAGTTCTGAGAATAATTCACATATCTTAGTTTAATACTGCTATATACGATTGATCGTATAAGTTGAGTAGTTTTATTATATCAACATTCTTGATAATAGAAAGATTGTTAGTGTTACATACACTGTTGATAATTATACTATTTTTCTATTAATAAGATCTGAAAGGAGAAGGTAATTTAAAATGGGAACATATTTAAGTTACATAATATTAGGATTATCATTGTCTGCACCAATCGGTCCAATAAATGCAGCACAATTGGACAAGGGTATTCGATTTGGATTTTTGCACGCATGGATTGTTGGAATAGGTGCAATGGTAGCAGATATTTTGTTTATGATCCTCATCTATTTTGGCATTACTCAATTTGTTGATACGCCTTTAGTAAAAATATTCCTTTGGTTATTTGGTGCATTTGTATTAACTTACACAGGAATCGAAAGTATCACTCAATCGAATACATTATTAAATGAGAAGAATGAAGTTACTCATGAAACGAAAATAAAGGCATTTCGGACTGGGTTTCTCATGGCGGCATCAAATCCGTTAAATATTTTATTTTGGTTAGGAATTTATGGTTCAATTTTAGCTCAAACATCAACTACATTAGGAACATATCAAATTTTAATTTATAGTACGGGAATTTTTTTAGGAATCACTCTTTGGGATGTAACGATGGCAGCAATTGCTAGTGGGGCTAGAAATCTATTTAATACGAATATACTAAAGATAATAACAATCATCTCAGGTTTGTTTCTTATAGGGTTTGGACTTTATTTTGGTCTTCAAGCAATAAGTCTTATACTTAACTAGACAGACACCCAAAATTATCCTTTCTCATAAAATACCCTGTGTATTTAAGGGGGAATGGAAAATGTTATTAACAAAAAGTTTGGTTGAGGACAATCTACATGATTTTAAGCCGTGGCAACAGCAAGCATACAAACATCTATGTACAATGTTTTGTAATGAAGAGAACCCTTATCCATGTGTCCCTGGTAAACAATCATTTTCAGATGATACATTAAGGTTTTCCTTTATAGACGATCCTAGAGAGGATGAATCAATTACACAACTTGCTAAATTGTTACAGTATTATGGAGAAATATCTAGAGACACAGGAAAGTACGCATCTTTTGCAGCTTTGTTTGATACGAGGGCAGTCATGAAAGAGGGAGCTAACATCGAAACTTTCAGAGCATTACTCTGGTCAATTTTATCTCGACTTCATCGTCTTGATGAGCAACCTTGGCCAACTAACATTCCAAAAGACCCACATGATCAAGCATGGGAATTTTGTTATGAAGGTGAACCTTACTTTGCTTTTTGTGCTACACCTGCTCATTCTAAGAGGAAAAGTCGCTACTTTCCTTACTTGTTAATTGCATTTCAACCACGTTGGGTTTTTGATGAGATTAATGGGTCTACTAGTCTTGGACGAAAATTAAAAATGGCAATTAGGAAGCGACTTGTTAACTATGACAAAATGAAACCTCATCCCGATCTAATGTGGTACGGAGAAAAAGAAAATTATGAATGGAAGCAATACTTTTTGAGCGATGATGATTCATCAGCTGCTCAATGCCCCTTCATGGCTATGAAAAATAAAATTAAAAGTTTACGTTCTTAATTGATGCCTTTCCTCTGTTTTATCCACGTTGTTACAGCGATAATTATAAGAAAAACGATGCTAACAAAGAATCCTATTCTACTGATTTGATCAAATAATGTACCACTAACAGCAGCTAAGATAAGAATGAACGCAAATATGACCTTAATTCGGTCATATACGGATTTGATTAATAGTTTTGAAAAGGAAAACAGAATGAACATCCAAGTGTACAAAAGCATTAATCCTGCAGCTGTTGTGATATATTCAAATATCTTATCAGGTAGTAGTAACGCAATCACAATAGAAACCGCAACAATCGTTGATGTCAGAATAAAGGCAGGGAGGGGGACCTTCAATTTCCCTCTGCGCGCAAAAAACTTTGGAGCGTCACCCTCGTCTGCTAATGTTACTAACATTGTCGTTACACCATAAAGAGATGCAACCATTGTCGAGAAACCAGCAATGATTAACATACCATTAAAAAAATGGATTAACCAAGTAATATTAAAGTGTCCTAGTGTCGTCAATAATGGACTCTCGTCTATGTTAATCGCACTTATTGGAGTTAGTTTTAAAATAAGATAAATAGATAGAAGATATAACAACGTTAAAGCGATGATCATAAATTTTCCTGCTTTCGGAGCGTCCTTTGGATCTTTCAATTCTTGTGCCATTAAACCCATTACTTCTATACCGCCAAAACTGTAAAATGCATATAAAAGAGCGACCCAAAGACCAATTCCTCCGTGAGGAAGACTTAATTGTGTTGACGATTGAAACACACTTTCACTTTGATTTGAGAACAAAATAAAACACGCAACAATGATAAACATAATAATTGCAGAAAGTTTCATAATTCCAAACATATTTTCCATTTGTTCTACCTTTTGAACACCTAACAAAATAATGAGCAATCCTAATATTGCGAACACAGCAGCAAAAATCCAAATCGGAATATTAGGAAGCCAGAACTGTGCAAAAATTGCAATCGCAGTTAATTGGCTACCCATTATAAGCATTTCAGCTGACCAATACATCCAGCCGTTACTGAACCCTGCCCATTGCCCGTAGGCGTGTTTTGCATAAGTTCGAAATGAACCTTTCTCAGGATGATTTGCTGTCATTTTTGCAAGTGCTTCGTAAACTATCCAAGTTCCAATTCCTGATAATAAGTAAGCGATTAAGACAGCAAACCCTGCTTTTTGAATAGCTATACTCGAACCTAAAAAATATCCAGTTCCAATGATACATCCTACTCCGATAAAAGATAGCTGCCACCAAGATAAATTTGATTGTTTAGACGCTTGACTCATTGTGAGATCTCTCCATTTATTTGATGTCTCTAGTTTGAGGTTATAAACATAAGATTATGTTAAAACTGTCAAAATTGTTTTGTTACTTAGTCACAAATTGTCGTTTCATTTTCATTAACTATATTAAGTTTAAAAGTGATAGTATTGCCGGCGAACTTTATTTGAAAATATGGCATGAGCATACTTAAACAGGAAATGATATATAAATAAATAGTTCCCTAAAGGAGTCAAGGTTGAGATGAGGATTAATCCAAATTGTTGGGATGAATTTTCTGAACTTAAAACGGTAATTGTGTGCTCTCCTTCAAAGATAGATATTCCAGATAAGCAAACAGCAGAATATATGCAATGGAAGAAGCCTGTTAAAATGAAAAAAGCTCAACAGGACTTCGATAATATGGTTAATGCATTAGAAAAAGAAGGAGTCAATGTCATCGATTACTCCAAATATTTACCTGAACATGATTTGTCATTTCATAACAAGCTCATAAACCGAGTTTATGTTCGCGATTTGGTGTGTGTATTTGGAAATATTGTCCTTCCAGGTGAAGCAGGCACATCTATGAGAAAACCTGAATATGTTCTATCTCATCAATTGTTTCAAACGTGGCTTGATGAAGAGACTTTTCCTGTTCAAGTTAATAACTCATTAACAGCACTTGAGTATGGTGACGTTATGATATTAAATAATGATGCAGTATTGCTGAATACTGGTGTTCGAACGAGTATAGACAGTGTATTTGAACTAAAAGATTCTATATTTAAAGCAGGATTTTCAGAAATTGGTGTGATTGATTTACCTAGAAGATCTGACACATTACACATAGACATGAATGGTAATGTTGCAGGAAAGGATCTTTTCATTGCTAAAAGCTATATGAAGTTTCTACCGATTCAAGTGTTAACTGAAAAGGCTTCTACATATCAAATGGCAAATGAATTTTTGAATCGACATGGTTTTGATATTGAATGGACTACTGAAATTACACATACTTTAGCAGACATTAATTTTCTAAATATAAATTCAGAAACGATCTTAATTAGTAAAAAGGCAAATCAAAATATCTTTAAACATCATCCAAAATTACAAAAAAAACGCTTCATTGAAATAGATGTGAATGAATTGGAGAAGGGAGGGGGAGGTATACGTTGTATGACATTACCTATAGAAAGAGGTAACTATTCTTAGTAAACAGATGATTTTATCATGGGTTTGCTATATTGTGGGAATATGATGTATAATAACCGTATTGAATTAGTAGTATATAAAAAGACCGAGTGCGTGAACACTCGGTAAAAGCAACTACACGCCGCATGAAGAGCGGCTGACCAAACAGAATAATTAACTATAGAAAAAAGTAACTATCCTATCCTTTGGTCGGGGGCTGGACGGTTACTTTTTTCTTGTTTCTTTAACGATCTCGATAACAAGATTTAATCCATTAATTAGAACTAAACTTGAAGTTAAAGCTATTGCAATCGCTTCATAAGTCGTCATTTTACCACCTCCCTTCTAATGGGAGATGGTCAACCGCCCAACCGCTTTATGTAGTTACTTACATAAATTGTAACAATTTTAACTAGGTAAATCTAGTATAATATACATATTGTTTAAACTATTCCTTATTCAGTAAATAAATGGAGTTATTAGGAGGGTGGTTGGTATGACAATCATCTTATTATTAGGTATCATTTGTATGTTTTTTCTTTTAGTCAATAAACCGCATATATCAGTTTTTTTAAGTGAAAAGATTATATTAGGAAAAATATTAGAAAAATCAAAATGGTTTCAGAACTATAAGTATGCTGGTATATTTCTATTCATAATGAATGCTTTTTTGTTTAGTTGTACAATCGTAATACTATACTTATTGATGAAATTATCAATACCCTTTTTGCATTTAATAGTAATGTGTGCAGCAGTAATTATTAGTGTTATTGTTTGGTTTTCAGTTTGTCAAGCATGGAATGGAAGTAAGAAACAACAACTTATGGTTGGATTTGTCGGAAGCAGTTTTTATCTAATTTTAACGATTATCTTTGTCTATTGGTTAGTTACTTTAAAACCATCTCATCCCGATGAAGATATGTTTATGGCAATGATAGGATTATTTTTTGCATCTATTGTTACTAGTGTAGCATTTTTAGTCTGTTTCATTATTACTGGCTTTCCTATTGATAAAGTATTCTCGGATCGTTCATCAAGAATTGAGTCATAGTAGCTTTCATTCTTATTTGTGAGATTATGGCTAGAAACTGATATAGAATAGAAATTACTAGTTTGGATGTAATGGAATTATAATTCAAAAAAGTAAATTTTATGTTATCTTTCATTGAAATAAATAATTTAATAGAATTAATTGTGGAGGTAGATTAGTAATGGTTAAAAATATATCAATATTAGGTTCTACTGGTTCAATTGGTACAGCAGCTTTAGATGTTATTTCTCGTCATTCTGATAAATTTAATGTAGTTGGTTTAACAGCTTATTCAAATATTAGCAAGTTAGTAGAGCAGATTCATGAATATTCTCCTGAAATCGTATGTGTACAATCAAATGATTTGGCGATTGAATTAAGGAAACAAATTAGTAAAGAAGTTGAAATCGTTATTGGAGAAGAGGGGCTTTGTAACGTAGCATCTTACTCAAAAACAGATGTCACATTAACAGCTGTAGTTGGTATTGCTGGGTTAAAGCCGACAATTGAAGCACTTAAAGCAAAGAAAGATATTGCTTTAGCTAATAAAGAAACACTTGTAGTTGCTGGTCAGCTTATCAAACAATTAGCAAAGGAAAATAATTGTAGATTATTACCTGTTGATAGTGAGCATTCTGCTATTTTTCAGTGTTTGAATGGAGAGAATGCAAAATCAATTTCTAAAATCATTGTTACAGCTTCTGGTGGAGCATTCCGAGATAAAACAAGAGAGGAAATGAAATCATTGAATGTAGATGATGCACTGAAACATCCGAACTGGTCTATGGGAGACAAAGTAACCGTCGATTGCGCTACATTAATGAATAAAGGCTTTGAGGTAATGGAAGCCCATTGGTTCTTTGATGTTCCCTACGATGATATTGAAGTGCTCATACACAAGGAAAGTGTTATTCATTCTTTAATTGAATTCAATGATGGATCCGTTCTTGCTCAGTTAGGTGTTCCAGATATGAGGGGCCCTATTCAATATGCACTAAATTACCCAAATGGTAGATTAGATCTGCCAATAAAAAAGTTAGATTTATTGGAATTCGGTAAACTCCACTTTGAGGCTCCTGACAATAAGAGATTTCCGTGTCTTCAATTTGCATATGAAGTTGGAAAGCAAGGTGGAACTTACCCAGCAGTGTTGAATGCAGCGAATGAAGTCGCAAATGAGCTATTCAGAAAACGAGTAATTGACTTTTTAGAGATCGAAAAAACGATTCGTACGACTCTAGATGCACATGATTCGATTAACGACCCTAATCTTGAACAAATATTGCAAGCTAATGAATGGGCTCGAAAGTATTCTTTTCAAGTAATAGAAAATCAATTGAAATCAAAAATCTAATTTCAACGATCACATTTTAAATATCTCAATAGCTCGCACTAGTTAGAAACTACTTACTTTAATAACATAATGTAAAATAACTCAACATTTTAGAAGGGTTTTAACTTTATATAGAGAATGAGTACGAATGTAAGTTCTTATATCTTTTGATGATGCGAAAGGGGCATAATCATGTCTTCTAGTATAGTTGAGTTAACAATATACAAACCAGAACATTTAGAATCGATGAACAAATTTTCATTACCAAATGAACAAATACAATTTACTGCTCTTCCAACTGATATATTAGAAGTAACAGAAGGGCAACATCGAATTGTTATTTTAAGTCATGGTCAGCCTGTAGGTTTTTTTATTTTACACGCTACTGATAGAGTGAAAGAATATACTGATAATAAACATGCACTACTCTTAACAGCTCTATCTATTAACCATTCTGAACAAGGTAAAGGATATGCAAAAATGGGAATGCAAAGATTAAAGTATTTCGTAAATCAAACATTTCCGAATTACAATGAAATCGTATTAGCAGTTAACCATAAAAATTTAGCAGCACAAAAATTGTATGAAAAAGTAGGCTATATAGATACAGGAAGAAGAAAAATAGGTAGTATTGGAGAACAATATATTTATAGTTATCCTATTTAATTAATAGAATATCTACTATAATGATATACCGTTTGCAATGATGAGATTTTTTTGGGAATAACGATGATGTTTGATGATTTTGTATTTGTAGAGAGCGTACCTAAGAGCATGATTAGAAAGTATAAACATAAAGTCCAGTTCAGATAATAGATGTTTGAAAAGAATACGGTATTGGAAGTTTTGGGAATGGTTATTTATGGATTATAAATCCGGAAGAATATATTGAATTATTAGAAGATGCATATATAAGAGAAAATTATGCTATTTCCATATTCACTACAGCGATGGGTGACATCATTGTATGGGAAAATGGACAATTACTTTTACTTAATTATAGAAGTCACTGATGAATTTGATCATTTCTTTGATGACTTGAATGATGAGAATTTTTTACACGAGGTACTGGATAGGTCTCCTTACCCTGAAGCTGTTGAGAAATATGGAGAGACTGCTTTTAATGAATGCTTTGGTTACTAACAATCGGTGGAGCAGAGAAGGTAGAAAATTCAGATAAGGTTAAATTGGTTGAACATTTATATTTAATATCACACTTTGTAGGAACAATTGAATAAGAGTATTAACGTAATAGTATTCACAAATGACATGTGCACAGGTGAGAAAATGAATAAATCGTTTTATTATCTTTGGGTTAATATTTCTTTTGGAAAGCTTTCAATATCTTTATTAATTATGACTATCACTTTTATAATCTTTTTAACTACGAATTCTGCAACGTTTGCTTCTCTAGTTATGCTAGTATACGTAATCGGAAAACTACTGAGTAGTTTTATCTTACCTGTGATTAGTGAACGTGTAACATTAAAAAGGATAATAAACGCATCACTTTTTATTCAATTACTTATTATCGTACTAATATTGGTTTTATTAAAGATTGAATTTATACAACTATTACGAGTAACGCTCATTTATTCACTAGTTGGTTTGTTAGGATTTATGGACGGGTTTTGTTCCCCAACTAGAATGGCACTTATCCCTGAAGTAGTAGAAAATAAGGTTTTAGGTAGAGCAAATAGCTTGATTAGTACAACCGACCAAACCTTCTCTTTACTCGGATGGTCTCTAGGAGCAGTTGTCATTCATTATTATGGTGGCAATGTGGTTATAATTTCTAGCTTAATATTGGGGATTATTTCATTTCTTTCATCATTACAATTTGAGACAAATAAAATAAATAAAACGAAATCTAGAATGAAATGCAAGTACCTGATTATAGGGTGGTCTATTTTGTTCAGTAAACAAAATCATATGAGAACAATTACAGCAATGGATGTTATAGAAGGTATTGCTTCAGGTATTTGGGTTGGTGGAATCACATTAGTATTTGTACTTGATGTATTGCAAAAAGGAGAACAATGGTGGGGATTCATTAATACTAGCTATTATGCAGGAAGTATATTAGGTGGGATATTAATCGCTTTATACTCTAAAAAACTTCAAAAACATTTATTGTTTGGAATTGTTATAGGTTCACTCTTAGTAAGTATTTTAGTATTTTTATATGCTATGAATAGTAATGCTTGGATAGCTCTTATTTTAGTAGTTTTAATGGGTCCATTTTATCAATTAAGAGATATATCTCAACAAACATATATTCAAACGGTTACTGCACGTAATGAATTATCTAAAGTATATGCAGCGAAAGATAATGTCTATTATTTAATTTTTGCATTTTCAGTGTTCATAACAGGATTGATTTCAGACTATTTAGGTGTCGTTTATGTTTATTATTTTGCATTTTTCTTATACTTGCTGTCTACAATTGTTGCTGTTACAACGTTTCGTAAAGATATGAATAACAAAGTTTTAAAAACTGAAAGTCAGGGTTAATCATTATGAGGGATTTCGTTTAAAAGTATCAATAGGGGTGATAGAAAATGAAAAGTATTGTTGTCAAACAATTTGGAGGTCCTGAAGTTTTAAGAGTTACTGATGTTGAAATACCAAACATTAATAGTGACGAAGTATTGATAAGAGTGGAAAAAACAAGTGTGAACTTTGCAGATATTAAGAAACGTACTGGAAAAAAAGGTTTAGGAAAATTCCCTTTTACACCAGGGTTAGATGTCGCTGGAACGATTGTATCCGTAGGAGAGAATGTTAATAGCTTAATAGTTGGACAAAGAGTGATGGCTTTTCCCACTAATGGCTCATATGCGGAATACGTTGTTGCAAAAGAAATATTAACGTATGAAATACCAGATAATGTTGATTTTTCAATAGCTGCAGCGTGTCCAACTGTATCTATTTTATCCTATAAACTACTTCATGACATAGCAAGATTACAAGAGGGAGAGAATGTACTCATTCATGCAGCTGCAGGAGGAGTAGGAACGACTGCGATTCAGTTAGCAAAACTGTTAGGAGCAAATAAAGTCATAGGTACTGTTAGTCATGAAGATAAATATATCGTAGTGAAAAACGCTGGAGCAGATCATGTGATGTTATATGAAGATTTCCCAAAGAAAGTTAATGAACTTACTGATGGTAAGGGAGTAGATGTAATACTAGACTCAGTGGCAGGTGAAACCTCAGAGTTAAGTATGCAATGTTTAGCGTATTATGGAAGATTTATTCATTTTGGCAATTCAAGTGGGGTTATAGGTAGTTTTAAAACAAATGAACTTCATGCAAGTTGTCGTTCTGTCTTAGGATATAGTTTAGGAACGACAAGACAGAAAAGACCAGCAGATTTAAAGAAAGCTGCAAAGAAAGTTTTAGAGTTTATTTCAAACGAACAATTACATATTCAGATTGGTGCTGAATTCCCATTAGAGCAAGCTAACCTCGCTCATTCATTTATAGAATCAAGAAAAAGTACGGGTAAGGTTATTTTGAGTGTTAGAGATTAGTCTTACGGATAAAAAAGCTAACGAATTATACATAGAGTACACGCATTGCTCTTAATTTTGAATTTATAGTAGAAGATGCTTTTTACTATAAACCGATAACTCAAAGTTTTGAATAAGCAAAAATAATACTAAAAAGTAAAGTATGTGAATGTTTATAAGGAGTCTGTAGCAATGAAAATAACTAATTACGCAACAATAGCTGATAAATATGACAATAATCAATATAGAGTCGATGAAATAAGACATGACAATGACTTAAAAAGGTATTTTGACCAAAACAATAAAACAGAATATCGTGTACTAGATTTATCTTGTGGTACAGGTCTTTATCTTCAACAACAGGTAAATCACTATAAGGAAATGAATGTACATTGGAGTGGGCTGGATCTCTCAAAACAAATGTTGAAAAAGGCTGAAGAAAAACTTGATCATGTTACGTTAACAAAAGCTGATGCACATAATATGCCATATTCAGATGAATCATTTGATTATATTTCAAACAACTATGCATTTCATCATTATAAAGATAAGGGAAAAGTGTTAAATGAAATACATAGAGTGTTAAATTCAGGTGGTATTTATAAACTACATAATATCGCAATTCATGATATGCCAAAATGGTGGATCTATCATTATTTCCCAACCGCATATTATGAAGATTTGAAAAGGTTTTGGACGAAAGATGTTATATTTAATGAACTTTCTCAAAGAGAATTCGAAGTGAATATGAAGATAGAATATAAAATGCAGGAAATAAAGGTTGCAGACTATTTGCATTATGTTAAGAACAGAGATATTTCAATTTTAACATTAATAAGTGATACTGATTACGAAGAAGGATTAGAAAAAATGAAATACGATCTAAAAAATAACCCAAATAAAACAATTGTAAATGACTTTGCAGAAATATTTTGTGTTGCAAAGAAATGAAGTGAGTAATTGGGAGTGAAAATATGTTTGAAACTAAAAGAATATGCCTTCAAAAAATGACAATGAAGGATATAGAGAAGTACCATAGTTGGAAAAACGACATTGATGTAATGACAAATACATCACCTTATCTTGATACATACACTTTTGAAGAAACCGAAGAATTCGTAACCAATGTAATTTTAAATAACTCTAATTCAAAAAGTTATATAATAATAGACACTGAAACTAATAAATCTATCGGGGTCACTTCATTAGTAAATATAGATTGGAAAAATAGAAATGCTGAATGCATAATTGATATAGGTGAGAAAGATTATTGGGGGAAAGGACTCGGTAAAGAAGCCTTATCATTGATATTGCAATATGCTTTTTCAGAACTTAACTTAAATAGAATAAGTCTAAAAGTATACTCTTTTAATAAAAGGGCTATCAACTTATATACTAGTCTTGGTTTTACAATAGAAGGAGAAATAAGGAAAGATATCTTTAGAAATGGGAAATGGCATAACACTATTTTAATGGGTATTTTATCAGAGGAATACTTTACGGTAATGGAATATTAGAAAACGGTTATTAGCAGGATTTTGATGAGACAATATGAGGAATGAAATGAAGGTGGGAAAATGAGTAATAAAAGAAAAAAAGATATTATAATTGATATATTAACAATAATCCCTGAAATTATAATTTTTCCTCTTAAAATGTTAGGAAAATTATTAAAAAAATTTATAGATTGGAATTAAAAGAATAGCTCACCTTTAGCACGTATAAATTTAATTGTTTTCAATTTAAACTTTGTATTTTCAATAATTTCTTCAATGGTTTTAACATGATCACCATGAATATATCCTCACAAAAAATAGTCTCAATTATCAAATAAAATTATAAAAATACCGCTCCTTTGTAAATGCTATTGCTCCAAACATACAGGGGGAAAATGCTGTTCTGTAAAGTTAATCATTTAAATAATAAGATTGATTAATGATGCCATGATTGAAAACAGTCTAATTATAGATTATTACTAAAAGGATAAAGTAAAATTAATTCCAAGAATAGAGGTTCTTACAGAAAAGAAATTGGTTGTCATGAAAATGTCCTTCACTAATGACAGAACGTCAATACTTTTGAGAAGTTTTATGCCGAAACATAATTTATTTAAGAATCGTGTAGATCATCTGTTTGACTTAATACAATTTTATAAGGAAGTATTAGATTTTAAGAATCTTAACCCATGCTTTACCGAAGATTATAATCCAACAGATTCGAATGCTAAAGAGGAAGTATGGGTTCCTATAAAATAAACATAATTAAAAAAACTATAAAGATTAACTGGAATAAGAAAATAAAAACCCAATTTTTCTAATCTAATATAGAAAAATTGGGTTTTTACATAGGATATTGTTATTTAATTTGTTCAAATGCTTTTACGTATAATTGAAGCTCCGTCATTAATCCATCTACTAACTGGACAGCTTCATCAGTTATTACATCATTATCAATATCAAAATAAACTGGATCTAAAATAAGTTGTTTTGGTATCACATTTGCATAGACTCCTCGAGCCGTTGTTCTCATATTATTTAATGCATTCATACCACCTTTTCCACCCCCTGCAACTGCTAATAAAGCAACAGGCTTATGACGGAAGTATTCACCACCTAAGAAATCTAATGCATTTTTTAATGCTCCACTCATCGCATTATGATATTCAGGTGAAGTTAACACAACTCCATCTGCCTCTTTGATAACACTTCTGAGACGTAGTACTGATTCTAGTATTTCTTGTTCGCTCTCACCATTATATAAAGGCAATGAACCGTCACTCAAATCGATTAGTTGCGAACTATATTCCTTTGCAATAAACCGAGCTACAATTCCTGTTCTACCTGATTTTCTTGGACTTCCATTTATAACTACAAGTTTCATATCATTTTCTCTCCTTAAATAATCATTTTGTATTTTTAGTATAACTTACCTTTTGTAGGAAGAAATCAGTGATATTACGTAACATTATCTACACATTTTGTCCGAACTATTTTCTGAGATAGCTCCGACTAAAGTCTGAAATTACGATAACGTCTTTTAAAATGTAGTCATATTTACGAAAGAAAAGGTAGTGGATTAGTTAATGTAATACTTAAAAATGATTATTATAAAATACATTTAGTTAAAATCACCTATAATTTGCGAATTGGAGAAATTAATGAAATGATTACTTCAATTCCTTTTGCAATTGCAGCAACGATGAATACTCCTCCAGCATAATAATGATCTGCCACAAAAACACCGACCATAGCACCTAAAGGCATGGCTAAACGAGTGAATACTCTTGAAAAACTTAGTACCCTACCTAACATTAACTTTGGTACACTCTCTTGACGGATTGTCATAACTAACGTGTTCCAAGCTACATTACAAGTCATTACTATACCTATAGCAATACCAGGTGCAAGCCAAAAATCACTCAAAATTGCAAAGGTAAATCCTAAAGTACCCATCAATAATAGGATTGGAATAATTAGACCTCGTCGTAAAACATGTTCTAGAGGTACGACTATAAAACTTCCTAAAAGACCACCAACTCCAAGCAGTGCATAATTTAAACTTATTTGTTTCGCATCTAAGTGTAGCGATGAAAGTAAATAATACATAAGAACAGCATACATTGCGCTGTACCCAAAATTACCCACCATTGCTTGTAATGAAAAGCTTAAATTTAGTCGATCTTTCACTAACCAATTAAAACCTTCTTTCATATCTTTTAGTATGTTTCTTATATTATTTTTTTCGATGTTTTCCCCCAATTTTGGTAGTTTCAAAATTGCAAAAAAGGTAAGTACGAATGAAAGTACATCGAGCCAAAGAATATTAAATCCACCTATCATCGCAATTAAGATACCAGCAAGAATTGGACCCATTATGTCAGCTAATTGATTGACTAATTGGAATGATGCGTTTGCCTTTGTTAGTTTTCCATTTTTTGAATCATTTATTATGTTAGGGATGGAAGTAACAACAGTTACGTCAAATAATAAACTTAAAACGGTCAAACAAAATGAAATGACATAAAGATGCCATACTTGTAAAATATCAACATAGTGAAAGATAGGAATAAGAGAGATCAAAATAGCTCGTAATATGTCTGAAAATAACATTAAATTCTTACGATCCCATCTATCAACTAATACACCAACAATAGGACCAAACAATACGATTGGAAGAACACTAACGGCATAAAGTGATCCCATAATTAGAGCTGACTGTGTTAACTCGAACGAAATCCAAGGAATAGCAAATGTATATAATGCATCCCCAATCCTTGATATTAATAATGAATAAAGAAAAGTATAGTATGGACTGAAGATTTTCTTCATCATAAGTTTTTCTCCTTTAGAGTTTCTTACATTTGGATGACGTTAAAACTTATAATAATCTAAATAATTATGTAAAAAGGAATGCGAATTGTCTGACTCTATGTATTATTGTAAGACTAAATCAACCAAAAGTCGTAGATAATGATACTGTTTCAATTTGATGTAAATATTAACAAAAGATCTATTATTAAATTATAAAACAATTTGAAATAAGGGGATGATTTAAATGATACAAAATCTTTACGAAACACATTTACAAGTGAAAGATTTAGATAAAAGTATTGAGTTTTTTGAAAAATTAGGATTGAAGCTGGCACATCGAATAAACGAAAGAAAATGTGCATTCTTTTTTATCGGAAATAAAGAGCAAATGATCGGTATATGGGAAGTTCCAGAACAACAAGAAATTGAAAGACGTCATTTTGCTTTTAGTGTAAGCCTAGATGATTTATCAGAATCGATAAAATGGTTGAAGAAAAATGAAATAAGACTATCTGAAGATTTTTTCGGAAGGGAGCCAATTGAACCGATTGTTTTTGCTTGGATGCCTTCTGCCTCGGTATATTTCTATGATCCTGATGGGAACGATTTAGAATTCATATCTATGTTAGATGGAGACCCAGCTGATATAGATGAAATGTTATATTTAAGTGAATGGAACGAATTTAGAAATAAGGTTCTTAAATAGTACTCATCACATGTCAGCAAATTAAATGATGTACCATGTGAGCACTGTTACAAATAATTGATAAAAATAGAGCTATAATATCTTGAGAGATTTAGAGATGTAAAAAAGGTTATTTAATCTTGACTAACTTAAAAAATAGAGAAGAATATATTCGTATATTGAGATTTCTTCATTTCAAAAAGAGGTCAACCTAGGTTAACCTCTTATCATTTTTAATGTTGATATTAAAGAGTTTTTATATCTTTAATTAAATCGAAAAATCTCTGAATTTCATATTAAAATGTAAATTGTCCCTCAGTCAGTTCTAGATTAATACTAGCAGCAACTATACTACCTGAAGCAGCAGCTATTATTAGTTGAGTGGATGTACCAGTTGTTGCTTCACCAGCTGCGAATAAACCAGGTATAGAACTTTTTCCCATAACATCAGTCTGAATTGCATCATTGTCATTTTTTTCGTAATCAATATTATTTAGAAAGTCTAACTGTGGAAACCACTTTGGCGTAATGAAACTCCCTGTACGCTTGAGCCAGGTTCCATCAGTAAATTGTACTTCTGCTAAATGTCCATCATTTCCATGAAACCTTTCAACCACTTGTTCAGTTACGATAATATTCTTAGCAATTATTTTTTGTTTTTCTTCTTCATTTAAAATGCTTTTCCCATTTGTACAAACGATCAGATCATGACTCCAATTGTAGAGAAGTTTAGCTAAGTGATATACTCTAGGTTGATCAGATACTACAATTAGTGGACGATCTCTAAGTTCCCAACCATCGCAATAAGGACAAGAATAAATACTTTTCCCATAATGTTCCTTAATCCCATTAATATCTGGTAATACTTCTTTTAAACCTGTAGCAACAAGTACTTTTCGAGATTGAAATTGACCTTGATCTGTTGTAATTAAAAAGCTTTTTTCTATTTTTTTTACTTCCGTAACTACATCATTGTAATGTTCTACAGTTGGATAATTTAATACTTCTTCGTAAGCAATGCGTCGAAATTCCGCTGGTGTTACACCATCTTGGGTAAGATAACCGTGAGAAGCATGAGTAACAGCGTTTCGTGGTTGATTCGCATCAAAAAGTGCAACTTTTCTTCTAGCTCGCCCTAAAACTAACGCAGCATTTAACCCAGCTGGACCTCCACCTATAATGACACAATCGTAAAACATAAAATTCCTCCATTTCTTTTAAGTATATTAAAGAGTTTTTATATCTTCGATTAGAGGTAAGAATAGACAATGGGTGTCAATCCACTGTCTCATTTTTTATTAAGTCTGCTATTGTTGTGTTTCTCAACTTTTCTTCCATTTGTTCTTCTGCTGCAACCATGACTTGCTGAATAGGACAACCTGAACCATGTCCAAAGTGGCAGTCAAACAAGGATGCTTTACCTTCTATTGCTTGAATAATTTCTAGAAAAGAAATCGATTCCCAATTATGTGTTAACGAATACCCACCATTAACGCCTGATACTGAAGTAACCATACCTCCTTTTACTAATTTTGTTAAAATTTTAGAAAGGTATGTCGGAGAGACATTTTGTTGTTCAGCAAGCTGTTGTACACCAATTGGTTTATTGGAAGATGACGACAACGCTAAGTGTAACATCGTATGAAGAGCATAATTTGTTCCTCTTGAAAATTTCATGTTCTTAGCCTCCAATCAAAGACTTACAAGGTATATGATATCTCTAAAGGAGGGTAAGTGTCAAACAATCTACCGTTAATAAAGTATTAATAATCTGAAATTAATGAAAATTATAAAGATTGGTGCATAATTTATTCATAATATCAATATTCATAATATGTATATAAAATAAGAAGTATTTAATAACGTGTCAACTAATGATAGAACGCATTCTTTAAGACTGAGGAAAGTCCACTAAGTTCAGGAAACAAATCAGCGTCACTAATTAATATTTAAAGGAGTGTATTATGCAAGCTAAAGATGTGATTCTAGGTTTATTAAAAAAGAAAAAAATGTCTGGATACGATATAAAAAAAAGATTTGAAGAAGAGTTTTCTTATTTTTTTGATTCAAGTTATGGCAGTGTGTATCCTACATTAAAAAAACTAGAGGAAAATGATCTTATAAAAAAAGAAACAATAATTCAAGAAGGAAAGCCAAATAAGCATATTTTTTCTATTACAGAGAAGGGTGAAAAGTTATTTGAAATGTATTTGCATAGTGAGGTAAAAAGAGACAATATTCGTTCAGATACCTGTATGAGATTATATTTTGGAGAGTTTATGGATGTGAGAAAGCAAATCAGTCTAATCGATAATGCTATTTTACAAAATAAAAAAACGATAAATAAACTAAAACAAATGTATGTACAGCATAATGAACAAATGTCAAACACACAAAAAATCAGTCTACAAATAGGTATCGAACATCAAAGGAGCCAAGCGAAAGTTTTACTAGAAGGAAAACAAAAGTTAGTGAACGAATTAGACTAGGTTAATTTAGTCATAGTCTGTTAGTATTCTAAAAATAACCTGGAAACAGAAAATTAAGGAGGAGCTAATGGAGATTTATGTGTTTTTGCATTTGTTGGGGTAGTTCTTTTTGTAGGAAATATTGTTACTGCTGCGTTTTGGAAGATCAGAGCTGATGTGAAAGGTGATATTGATTTAATTCATAATACTGTGAAAAATGTCATGTTAGCTGACTTTATTTTCACGTTCCCAGGGTTAATTCTAATTATTTTTACTGGTATTAATATGGTTATTCAAGCTGGTTATTCTTTGTCCAGTTTTAATTGGCTTACCTTGTCGTTGATGTTGTATGTATTTATTGGAGTATTATGGTTAGGTATACTGATTCCACTGCAATACAGAATGATTCGGTACAGTAATCCCTCAATTGGTGATGGTTCAATAAATCAGTCATATAAGAAAGCATCTAATTATTGGGCAATTTTTGGAATGATAACAACAATCATACCTGTCTTGATTTTTTATTTTATGATTACAAAAGGTTTTTAATGAAGAGGAGTGGATACTAAGATGGTACCATTCATCGTATTGGTCGTATCTTTCGCGTTCTTTTGTATAATTGGATTATTAAACCCATTATTAATGGATTGGCAGACATCTTTACGTATAGCTGTTGCTCTCATGTTTTTAGTTACAGCATCTGCACACTGGGGGAAGAGACGTCCTGATCTTATAAAAATGGTACCACCAGTGTTACCAAATCCAAAATTCATTGTAAGTATAACTGGTGTATTAGAAATTATTTGTTCTATAGGAATAGTAATTCCATTCACTTCTAATATAACCTCAATCTGCTTGGCAATTTTACTAGTGGTTATGTTCCCAGCTAATTTTCACGCAGCAAATAAAAATGTGAAAATTGCTGGGAAACCTACGATGCCTCTATTACAACGAACTATTCTGCAAATAATCTTTATCATAGCAGTTATTGTTGCAGGATACCCTTTCAATAGTACATTATAATACTGCTCTCAAATACACCCCCTTCAATCAACAGTATTTTTCTATCGACTATAAGAGCAAGAATGAGGAGGATTTAGAAAATCATTTCTTGATAAACTAGAAGTCAGATATGATTCACATGAAATGAAGCAACAGAAAGCCGAAAATTTCTCAATGTCTGCTTTCAAGACAGTATTTCAGTTGTAGATAAGAAATCATAAGAAAGATTGAAACGTAAACATTCATAAACATAACTGCTAAAGGAGGATGTTTCATATGTCTGAAATTAACCTGACTTTTTATGAAATGTGGGAGAAGATTATATCTTGTGATCGAAAATATGATGGGCTGTTTTATACTGCTGTAAAAACAACTAAAATATATTGCCGACCGTCATGTAGGTCAAGAAAACCCAAAATGGAAAATGTTGAATTTTACTTTGATATTAATGAAGTTGAACGTGATGGATTCCGTGCTTGTAAAAGATGTCAGCCAGATATTGAACACTCACCGAATTTTAGTCTTGTCAAAAGTACGATTAACTTTTTAACAAATAACTACAAACAGAAGCTAGAATTAAAGGACATTTCCAGTCATGTCGGTGTAAGTTCTTATTATCTTGATCGACTGTTTAAACAAGAAACTGCAGAGACTCCACGTACTTATTTGGAAAAAATTCGAATAGACAAGGCTACATATCTTCTTAAATATACTGATCAAACGAACATAGATATTTGTTATGAAGTTGGTTTCCAGAGTCCATCGAACTTTTATAAAGTGTTTCGACGTTTAAAAGATTGTTCACCTACTGAATATCGGAAGCTCAATAGATAAGGAGAGAAGGGAATGGAATGGATTGACCACAAAACATCTATAGAAGTATGTACTCCGAAGGAATTTAATTTTGAAGAGTGTTTAGTATATCTAGACAGATCGGAACTAGAAACACTTCATCAAGTGAAAGACGGTTGTATATATAAATTGTTAAATACAAAAGATGAATCAATATTAGTAAGAATTCGTTCTATGTATGATGGGGTTCAAGTTGATTTTCCATTAAATCAACCGTCGATTAATTGCCGTGAAGAAGTGGCATCGTATATATGGGAGTGGTTTGATCTTGAGCGGAACATAAGTCCTTTTTATGATGTTGCTAAACAAGATCGGATTTTGCAGAAATTTTCCAATAAATATTATGGATTAAGAATGATAGGTATACCAGATTTATTCGAAGCGCTAACTTGGGCAATCATCGGACAACAAATTAATTTAACATTTGCGTATACCTTAAAAAAGCGATTCATTGAACAGTTTGGGAAATGTATCAATTGTGAGTATGGAGATTTTTGGTTGTTTCCAACGTATCAAACGATCACTACATTAGAAGTTGGAGATTTGAGAAAACTTCAATTTTCAGTTAGAAAAGCAGAATATATCATTGAAATTGCAAAAAATATGTCGAATGGTAATTTAACAAAAGAAATGTTACTCCAAATGCAAGGTTATGAGCAAATAAAAAAATTCTTAATGAAATTTAGAGGGATAGGGGCGTGGACAGCAGATTACGTCATGATGAGGTGTTTGCGTCATTCATCAGCCTTTCCGCTAACAGACGTCGGAATTCATAATGCATTAAAACTACAATTAGAGCTTGATCATAAACCATCAATAATTGAAATAAAAGAAATGATGGAGAAATGGAAAGGTTGGGAAGCATATTCAGCCTTTTATCTTTGGAGGTCGTTATATGAATGAACAACATAAATTAGATTATAATTCTCCCATTGGGGTTATAGAGATAATTAGTACAGGTAAGGCAATCAGTTCAATTATGTTCACTGAACGGGATAAAATAGTGAACTTATTGAATGACGAAACTCCAACAATATTAAAGGATTGCTATGGGCAACTTGACAACTATTTTAAAGGTAAACTTTTCAAATTTACATTTCCTTATTTTTTCGAGGGAACAGATTTTCAACAGACAGTATGGAATGCGTTAATATTTGTTCCATATGGCAAAACAGTATCGTATAAGGACATTGCTACATCAATTGGCAATGATAAAGCTATCAGAGCAGTTGGAAATGCAAATGGAAAAAATAAATTGAGCATCGTCATTCCTTGTCATCGTATTATTGGCTCAAATGGGAATCTAACAGGATATGCAGGAGGTGTATGGCGCAAGGAGTGGCTACTTCAACATGAAAATCATCTCTTAGGTCAAAACCATACTATGAAGTCAACTTTTTAGCTAATTGGAATTAACCAATCTATAAGATAAGAGTTCGAATTTTAGATCACGAAAATTTTCGAGGGGAGAATTTACAATAGCATTCTATTATTCGCAGATTTTTAGGTAAAGCCCTTATATAAGAATCCGAGATGGACTTTTTATATAAGGGCTATTTTTCACGAATATTAGTTATAAAAAAGTATACTAACATTCACGTGTCAATCTCATTATTTTGGTAATCGCACTGTTAGTGAAGTGCCTTTTGATACTTCACTTTCGACATTAATTTCACCACCGTGAGCAAGTATAAGACTTTTGACAATCGCCATTCCTAATCCTGTCCCAAATTCAGATGAATTTGTAGTCGTTCCTCTATAGTATTTTTTGAAAAGATTATCAATAGTATATTGATCCATACCAACACCATCATCTGAAATGACAATCTCAATAAATTCCTCACCATTATTGATGACAGATACTTTAACACTCGTTCCTTCAGGGTTATGAAGTATCGCATTCATGATCAAGTTTTGGAGTGCGCGGTATATCAGATGTTCATCAAATGCAATTTCAATATTATTTTCCTTCGATTGAAAACTTAAATAGTAATTGAACGATCGAGGGTCATTACCTACGTCAGCTATTAATTTTTTTGTGAATTCAATAATATTACCTTGACTTTTATTTAATGGGATTGGTGAATCAGAATTATTCATTTTAAAAGATAAGTTAAGGTCTTGAATTAGAGCATCGATATGATGACTTTTATGAGAAATCTCATTTATGAAAGAGGTTTTCTCCTCTTCAGTCCATGAATACTCCTCATTTAACAATAGCGCAGAGTATCCAGTAATATAGGTCAGAGGTGTCTTTAAATCGTGTGAGATCCCAGCCATCCAATCTCTTTTAGATTCATCTAATTTCTGTCTATCAATTTCAGCTCTTTTTAAATGTTCAGCTAGAGAATGGATATTAACAATAACTTCTTCATACAGTTTATAGCGCAAACGTAGCTTATTCTTTTTCGTATATACATTCCATTTTGTATAGGGTGGTTCATATTTACCGTATGTTAGTTGCTGAATCCATGAAAGCATAAACCATAGAGGTCCACCAAAGTACAATGCATAAAGTAAGCTACATAGTAGAATATTTAATAAAAATATTAAAATTACAATTAAGTCATACCATCTATCATTCTCCTTAAGATCAATAATTGGAAAGATAACATCGATGGTAAACATAAAAACAATACCTAAGCTCAATAACCATAGAATTAATCCGACGATAAAATATAGACTAAAACGTAACTTCATCTTTACATGTTCACCGTCGAAGGAGGTACAAACTTATAACCGATTCCTCGTAGATTTACAATCATTTCAGGATTTCTAGGGTTATCTCCTAGCTTTCTTCTAATTTTAGAGATATGGATTGTAACCGTTTTTTCTTCACCTAGTACATCTTCACCCCATACATGTTGATAAATTTGTGAAGTGGTAAAGATTCTATTCGGATTTTTACAAAAAAACTTCAAAAGCTCCAATTCTTTAGCCGTACATTCCACTTTGTTATCATTGACAATTAGAAGAGCATCATTAGGTATCAGTTGGAATCTCCCATAGTTGTATTCTGTATTATTAACAACCTCTGTATCTTTATCAATAGATAATTCATACATGTTCTTTCTTCGTAACAATGCTTTCACACGAGCAACAACTTCAAGTGGATTAAATGGTTTGGTAATATAATCATCCCCACCAATACCAAGACCTGTTAGCTTATCAAAATCACTAGAGCAAGAAGTAATGAAAATAATTGGTGTGTTTGTATGTTTTCGGATTTCATTACATAAATCAAATCCATTAAAGTCTGGTAACATTACATCCAATAAAATTAAATCATAAGTATAATGTTTAATTAAATCTAAAGCATTTTGACCATTCATACTGCGGGATATATGATCATAACGCTCTTTTTTCAAAGTTATTTCAAGTAAATCTAGTATCCCTTTCTCATCATCCACTATTAAGATTTTTTCTGATTTTCTCAATTAAGTTCCTCCTTATTGCAAAGAGAATGGAGTGATCACGAATCCATTTTAACACAATATTGGATATAATATGTAATTCAATTTATAATTGGAAAAGTATCGGTATAAGCAATAATTTTAGTAAAGTGAAGAATAGTAATTCAAATTAAGTATCCATAAGAGAAAGGAAGTGATGAAATGCACAGAGAAACGGTTTATTGGATGAATATTTCAAATAAACTCAATCAATCTCAGATTAGCTGGTTCATAAATTATTTAGATCAGAGTGAGTTGCAGCGTTATTGCCAATATCTAAATGAAGATAAAGCAAAAGAATTTTTACTAGGTAGAGTATTACTGAAATGGGCACTTTCAAATGATATAGGAATTCCTATCAACGAGTTAACATTATACCCAGATGACTATGGAAAGCTATATCTTAAAAACCATCCATTATCATTTAACTTAACCCATTCAGGAAATATGATTGCTTGTATTTTGAGTGAAGGTAGGGAAGTAGGGATAGATGTAGAGTTTGTTCCTTACGACTCACTAGAAGTAATGGACTTAATGTTTACAGAAGGTGAAAGGAGATTTGTTGAATCTAAAACTGATATTGAAAAGGTACAAGAAGCCTTTTATTTTGTGTGGACTAGAAAAGAAGCATATATAAAAGCAATTGGTAAAGGTTTCTCAATAGATCCTAAGACAATAAATGTGCCACTACATAAAATGGTTGAAAAAAAGCGAGGCTTTACTTATTACAGTTTCTACCCATCACAAGATTATCTCATTTCTATTGTCGTAGAGGGTAACTTAGATACAGAAGCGCTTTCTCTTCAAGAATTAAGTCTTGAAGAATTATATAATTCAGATAAATAGACACTTTTCATCTTATTTCAATTAATAGAGATGAGCCGTAAATTGATTTTTTAGATATAGCATAGATAAGAGGATCAATATCAATTTCTGAAAAAATTGCTTTAAATCGCTTGATAGGTTCTAATTCATATAAATCTTGTAGTTCAAAGAGACATATTTGTCGCATAGCAGTCATAAGGATTCCCCCTTTTTTCTAAAGAGTTGGTTTGGTCGCATACTCATTCGACATTTGGGGAGTTACTCCTTTTTTTATGTCTTAGAACCTATGAACTACAAGGCTTTGATTTTATGAAAATGATTCGTTTAGTAAATGGTTTCTGTTAGTATATGGAATATAAGCCTTACTAATATAAATTTTTTATGGGGGGGAATATGAATGGAGTGGAAAAAATGTTATTATAAGGCATTAAATTTTTGTATTACCTTTGTGTTCATCATGTTTTTTATGTGTACGTCAGTACTTGCACAAAATTCTAGTGAATTAGCAAAAATTGAAGACTTTGAAGAAATGATAGACAATTACATGGAAAAAAGCTTAAAAGAATATCATATTGCTGGAGCAACTATAGTTGTGGTGAAAGATGGAGAAGTCTTACTAAAAAAAGGATATGGTTATTCTGATGTAGAGAAGAAAATACCAGTAGATACCAATAAAACATTTTTTAGAGTAGGCTCTGTTACAAAGATCTTTACAGCAACTGCAGCAATGCAGTTAGTTGAACAAGGTAAAATTGACTTAGATACGGATATTAATAAGTATTTAAAAGGTTTAAAAATAGACACTAAATATGATACACCTATAACATTAGCAAACCTTTTAACACATACAGGTGGTTTCGCAGAAAGTGTTGACGGTATATATAGCGAAAAATTGTTAGATGAACCAGTTCCTTTGTATGATACTATAAAAAATAATATGCCTCCTCTTATTAGACCTTCAGGAGAAGTAATTCAGTATAGTAATTACGGATACGCCTTAATAGGACATATTGTAGAGCAAGTGAGTGGGATACCTTTCGATCAATATGTTGAAGAAAATATTTTTAAACCTCTTAATATGAAAAACACAAGATATTCTCTATCATCAAGTATGTTATCTGAGATGTCAAAAGGGTATAATTACAAAAATGGAAATTTTGTCGAAAAACCTCTTGGGAGCATCATTGTTCATCCTGCAGGTTCAATTGTTTCAACTTCTAACGATATGTCGAAATTCTTAACTGCACATCTTCAAAATGGCAAATATGGAGACAAAAGAATACTAAAAGAAGAAACGGCTATTAGTATGCAAAATCGCCAGTTTACTCAACATAATTTAATGCCCGGATATGGATATGGATTTCATGAGAATTTTAAGAATAATAAGATAATCATGCATGATGGAGACGCGGATCTGTTTACAAGTCAGTTGTCAATATTACCGGAAGAGAATCTAGGTTATTTTATTTCTTATAATACACTAGATGATGGACAACTACGAAATGGTTTTGAGGAAGAACTATATAAATTTTTAAAAGTTAACTTGGATCAAAAACTAGAAAATTTAAAAGAACGCCCTTTTAAATCCAATAAGGATTTGAAGGATTTCGAGGGAGATTATGTTTTTGCACAAAGGTTATTAGAGGGTCCTTTAAAAATAAGAGGCTTATTCTTAAAAATGAAAGTAAGTATAGATCAAAATGGAGAACTAAACTTGAAGGTGTTTGACACAAGTCTAAGTGGGGATTATATACAAATAGAAAGGGGTTTATTTGTAAATAAAGAAAATAGTAGGAGCATTTTATTAAAAGAAGATAAAGAAGGAAACAAATATTTAATTGTTGATATGAATGTACCGATACAAACATTAGAAAAACTAGGTACACTAGAGGCTTTCATGGAAACATATATAAGATCTTTTGTTATTATTATTTCTATATTAGGGTGTATGTTGAGTTTTATTAACTTGTTTAGAAGAAAGAAAAAATATAAGGGGATAGAACGGCGTACTAAAATAATCGTTAATTTAATTTGTTTATTAAATTTGTTTCTGGCTATAAGTATGATTATGGTGATGTTTAGTCAAAGTGATAGTTTTAGGCATTATATATTAATTGTAGTTAATTTGGTTAGTATAGGAATTGCCACTAGTGTGTTGTTCTTATGTTATTCGTTGGTGTCGGTTTGGAAAAGAAACTTTTTACCTTTATGGAACAAAATATTTTATATACTGGTGATTTTAGCTGGGATAGGTGCCTTAATATATGTTAGTTTTTTAGATGTTATTTTCTTTGTTTAATAAAGAATAGAATAAAGGTACAGGAGGTTTAAAAACTGGATTTTTTACTAAAGGAGAGTTAACATGCAAAAAACGGTAATGAAAAATAGTCCTTGGTTATTTGTTAATAAATTTTCTAATAGTAGTTCCGTACGTCTTTTTTGCTTACCATACGCAGGTGGGGGAGCAACAATTTATCATCAATGGATGTCTAGTATTTCAAATAAAATAGAAGTATGTCCAATACAACTACCAGGACGTGAAAATCGAATAGGTGAGGCATCATATGATAATATTCTTTTTTTAGTTAAAGAAATTGCGAAGGAAATTGAGCCATATATTGATAGACCATATGCTTTATTTGGTCATAGTATGGGAGCGTTGATTTGTTTTGAGTTAGCAAGAGAGTTGAGAAGAAGAAAGATTAATAATGCAGAAAGGCTGTTTTTATCTGGAAGAAATGCAGTTCATATTCCTCGTTTAAAACCACCAATTCATAAACTTGACCAAGAAACATTTATTAATCGACTCAGAGAACTAAATGGAACACCAGAGTTACTTTTGCAAAATAAAGAACTAATGGAGTTCGTTATACCTATTATTAGGAACGATTTTAAAATGGTGGAGACATATTCTTATGAACAAGAAAAAATATTAAATATCCCCATTACAGTAATAGGTGGAACAAATGATCCTTATACTTCTATTGAATATTTAGAAGAATGGAGGGAACACACTTCTAATAATTGTGAGGTGCATCAAGTTGAAGGTGAGCACTTCTTCCTTAATAATCGTACAGCAGAAGTATTAGAGATTATTAGTAATGACCTATTAAAGAAATGATTTCAAATATAAAGAAATACATAAACCGATAAGTACACATTGTAATATATGTGTATTTATCGGTTTTTTAGAAATCAATAACTTGTCATCTGTTTGGAAGTAAGCGTCAAATAGTGCCCACGTACAATCTGTAAATAATCCATGAGATAATCTCTTACATACTGATATATGTGGGAGGTTTTTCTATGAAAAAACAACGAATAGAGAAAGAATGGGAAGCCTATATCCTTGACTTTAAAGAAAGTGGGCTATCAAAAGCTGCTTGGTGTCAAAAACAGAACCTTCCGGTTCATCGGCTTTATTACTGGCTGAAAAAATTATCCCCTGAAACGGAAGAACCAAATAAGAATAAGTCCGCAAATTGGATTCCAATGAGTGTTCCTACTATAGAAGAAGAAATCAATACTACCATTCGTATTCATATGAATGAAGTAACCATCGAACTAGATGGACCTTTTACTTCACAAGTACTTCTCCAAGTCATGCAGTCGGTAAAAGAATTATGATTTCAGAAAAAGCGATTGAAAAGGTATACCTGGCACAAGGGGCAACTGACTTACGTAAATCTATTGATGGACTCGCAGTCATTGTAAAGGAAGAGTTTGAGTTAGATCCCTTTTCTTCTTGTTTATTTGTTTTTTGCAATCGCTCACGCGATAAACTAAAAATTCTTGTTTGGGAACATAATGGTTTTTGGTTGCACTATCGCAGGTTAGAAAAGGGAACGTTTGAATGGCCAACTCAATCTCCTAATGTACCACTTACCATATCAAGACGGCAGTTTAGATGGCTTCTTGATGGATTTTCTTTTCATCAAAAACAAGGACATCAAGCCGTACATGCAAGAACGATTCTATAATAATTACAGATGAAGGAATTTGAATATTCTTGTCGAATCCCTTTATCTATGAAAACAATACATTCCACTCAACCTACAATTGAATCTCTTCAATCTCAAGTAGAAGAACTCACGGAAAAAGTGAGATGGTACGAAGAACAATTTCGTCTTAGCCAACAAAAACAGTTTGGTACGTCTAGCGAAAAAACACCGGAAAATCAACTCGCTCTAGAACTGTTTAATGAGGCCGAGAAAGAAAGTGATTCTGAAGTACCCGAACCAGCTGTTGAAACGATCACCTATCGTCGTAAAAAGAAACGTGGTCATAGGGATGAGTCTGTCCAAAACTTGCCTATCGAAACGGTTGAATATCGTTTAGCTGATGAAGAACAGGTTTGTTCATGCTGTGGTGGTACGTTACATGAGATGAGTGTAGAAGTCCGAAAGGAACTGACAATTGTTCCTGCGGAAGTAAAGGTGACGGAACATAAACGATATGTCTATGCTTGTCGTCAGTGTGAACAAGATGAGATCGCTACGCCGATTGTAACAGCGAATATGCCAGCACCTGCCTTTCCTAAAAGTATCGCTTCTCCCTCCATTATGGCGTATATTATGTCTCAAAAATATGTAGAAGGTTTACCTCTTTATCGTCAAGAAAAACATTTTGAACGAATGGGAATTTTTTTATCACGACAAACGATGGGAAATTGGTTATTATATGGAGCTGATCAATGGTTAGTGGTTTTATATGAAAGGATGCATGAACATCTGCTTAATCGAACCATCCTTCATGCGGATGAAACGACTTTCCAAGTCTTACGTGAACCTGGACGATCAGCTACAACCAAATCTTATCTGTGGTTATATCGTACAGGACAAGAAGATATCCCGATTGTTCTCTATGATTATCAACCAACAAGAGCAGGCGAGCATCCGAAAAGTTTTTTAACGGGTTTTCAAGGGTTTTTACAAGTAGATGGATATCGTGGTTATAATCAGGTACCGGATGTTATCCTTGTGGGATGTTGGGCGCATGCGAGACGTAAGTTTGATGAAGCTTTAAAGGCTTTACCTGACTTACAAGAGAGGAAAAAGGTGAAGGCGAGCGAAGGTTTACGCTTTTGTAATCAACTTTATTCTATCGAGAAAAAACTCAAGCATGTCACCCCTACAGAACGATATGAGCAGAGACTTGAAAAAAGCAGGCCCATTTTGGACCTTTTTTCAGCATGGCTTCATGAACAAAAGGATCGTGTTTTACCCAAAAGCGCCCTTGGCAAAGCGATTACTTATTGTTTGAATCAATGGAATCAACTTGAAGCGTTTTTATTAGATGGTCATTTAGAAATCGATAACAACAGAAGTGAACGTTCCATTAAACCGTTTGTGATTGGGAGAAAAAATTGGATGTTCTCGAATACACCGCGAGGTGCTAGAGGGAGTGCCGTGATGTATAGTGTGGTTGAAACCGCAAAAGAGAATGGTTTAAGTCCTTTTCATTATCTTCAATATTTGTTTGAAGTGCTACCAAATATCGATTTAACCAATAAAGAAGAAATCGATAAAGTTTTGCCGTGGTCAACGGATCTACCGGCTATTTGCAAGGTACCGATAAAAAGTGATACACACGTCAAGCAACCTCTAAATTAACAACTTCTGTTGTATAATCAGGGGTTGCTTGGCGTTTACTTTTATCGAGCAATTTTATAAGTTCTATCCATTGTTCGGGAGTGAGATTATCCTTTTTTAATTTTTCAGCAATGATTTCTTTTGTTTTATTAAAACTTTCGAGTGCCTTAACAGAAACCTCTTTTTGCTCCTTTATACCATTTAGTATAAAATCCTGATTTTGCTTAAGTAGATTTGTCACATTCGGAATTGCTGGGAGCATTTTCTCTAAAACTCTTATATCAAGTCTATTAGTTAAACCTAAGAATCTTAAGAAATTGCTGTTTTCTGCAAGTTCAACCTCACTCTTAATTCCTATTTCATTTAACACAGCTTCACGACTCAAGAGCATCAATTCTTCTTTTTCATTTGTTTCCATTTATCTTACCCTCCCTATTTTCCTTAACAAGATTTTAAGAAAGCTAATCCTTAAAACGATTAGTTTTTGTTATTATGATTCATTTTTAAATTCTCTTAAAACCTCTTTTTTATCATAAGAGTATGTAATATCTATTGTTTGTCCCTTCGTCTTTTCACTTGATGAAAAATCTTTAGAAATTGTATGAATTGTACCTTCTGGCAAGACCAGTGCATACTTACAAGGTAACAACAAATACTTTAATGTCTCTTGTGATTCTTCTAACTCACTTTCGATAGTATCTGGTCCTGCAAATGGTAGATAAACCTGATAACAAAAATTTCCGAAGCAAATTAAAAAGATACCAAATGGCGTTTTTTCTCTCGATTCCCATTTACGTATAGCCAAGAACATTTCTATATCAGCAAATGGTTTTCCCCCTGGAATAAACTGTTCAAAAACTTTACAAACCACTTTTCCATGTTGTGAATGGTCTTCCTCTCTAATCCACTCAAATGTCTCCCAGAAATAAGGCAAATAATGTTTGGGCATTATCGAAAGGGCCATTTTTACAAAACATTTATAAACAGCCATTGGGATAAACGGAAATCTCTCTCCCTTTATCGTAAAGGAATTATCAGTGGCATCATCAACAATGTTTCCGCTGTCAATATAATCTTGAATGATGAACCTATTGCTCTTTTCTTTGTCATGCTCTATCCTTAAACCGTTTTTATGCTTATAGGTTGGAATCCCAGTTTTCCCTCTTATACCTGTGGTAGAGCGTTCAAATGAGAGATAATTTGCTAACTCACTTTCAAGTTTAGAGAATACTTTATTACATTCATCACATTCTTCAAATGAAATCAAAACCTTATTCCCAACTAATTCAGGTATAGCATGGGCTACCTTTTTAAATGTTGTTTCTTCTTTTTCTTTTCCGCAAAATCTACACTTTCTCTTATTCTTATCCCCTATAAACTGCTTATCCCTATTCCCAATATTTTCAGTCTTAAGTGTTCGGGGATAAATATTATAGTTATCCATATAAAACCTAATATGTTCTTTTACCTCATTTTTGTTCACTCTATTCACCAACAATTACTATGATTTTATTTATTATGATACCGTTACTCAAAATTGATTTTATGGATATATAACCTTTCTTATTTCAGGCTTTAACTGATATGTAAACTTTAAATTAAAACCAAAAATCTCTAATATTTTTTCTCCATGTTTTTGCATTTGTTCTTCCTGGAATCGATATGCATCCTTTTCAGATGGCAGTTTAAGATATGAATCGAGATTTCCATCAATTGTAGATATTTCTTCTTCATTTTGGAACAACTTGTTTTCATTTTGCCAAGCATGGCGAATCTCATGATATAAATTACCGATTAAACTAATGATTTCATTAGGGTCTCTTTTTATATCCCCGAAAAGAAATAGGAAAATTTTTATTCTCCCCATTTCTCCAATAGTTACACCCGCAGTCTCAGTTTCACCATTGAATATCTGTGTATATTGCTCCGCCTTCATATCAGGCTTATTTTTTTGTTCTTTAAGGAGTTTTTCTCGGTTTTCATAAAAGTATATAGTGTAATTTAAAGATGCGTATTCTTCTCCTAAAAGAGCAATACATTTGTTAATTTTTATTTCCAATCCTTTTTTTAAGTTTCTTATATTTAACCCCATAAATTCACCTCTTGCTTTTCACTCGTTTATTAATACAACAACTTAGTCTTTTACTTGTATTGCTCGTAAAGTCTATGAATATATTTTATATCGTCATTAAAAGACTCTTTAGTTGCCCGAATATGCTGAGTCTCGGTATGCTGACTGTGTCCAGTCATCCAACGACAAGATTTTTCAAATAAATCAGTTACTGAAGCAAGTTCATTAACAAAGTCACCCTTAATATCCTTAACTTTTGTAAACATAATATTTGGCTCATATCTCCGTATAACATTATTAAAGAAACCCTCTTCCACAATTAATTCACACCAAGTTCGGATGTCCGCATATGCTTTCTTCAACGCCTCTTCTAATATATCTCCAAAACAAGTTTTAGAATTAATTGTTTGTTCTTGAGCTTTTAATTTTTTCATTACGTTTAAAAATGGACTTGATATTCATAATTTTGATGAGTCATAGTAGATTTATTGGGAATTTGCGAAAAAATTAATCTGTGATAAAATACAAATAATTCTAAATATTAGGAGTGGTAATTTGGATATTGAAATTTCTAGAATGTTTAATCAATTATATAAAAAATTTTTAAATGAAAACTTTGATCTTTCGGATATTGAAATGTTAATTGAATTAGTAAGAAGATATGAAATAACAAAGGACAATGCTAAAGCTATTTTAGAAATACCTAAAACTGTATTTAAAAATGATATTCAATTTTTATCTTTTAGTCAAAGTGGAGGATATTTTGCCGGTAATCTGACAGGTACTTCACATTCAAGCGAGTACATAGATAGTTTTAGGGATGATTTAATTAATATAACCTTTAATGAAAAAGATATTGCTAATTTCATAGATTACTGTATTCATAATTTTGATTCTATAGGTTGGAATGGTCTAGAGTTTTATTTAAGAATCCCACAAGTATTATTGAATTGGGATAACTCTAGAATCTTAGATGAATCAACATTTTTAAATAACGGCAATATCTATGCGAAGATTTTAAAAAAAGAATTTTCATTATAATTAATTTAACCTAGCCTTAACATGGTTAGGTTCTTTATTTTACCATTAATCTGTTTGGAAGAACATTAATCAGCTTGAAATTTAAACGATGTTTGCCTTTCATGTTGTTTTTTTCATACTATTAATAACTTTTGGGATACGTTTCAGGCTGTCGAAAATTAGTACGACAGCCTAAATATATAATAGACAGAAAAATATTGATCGTTTGGAACTATTTTATTTTGGAGCTTGAATCAATGTCTTTACACGAGGAAGGCTGGAGAATATTTTGTAGTGCTTTTCCGTATAAATTTGATGGGGTATTGTTTCCTGCAATAATATTAAAAATAGCCATCCCATTTTCTATTGATAGAATGGTCCAGGCTAGTTCTTCAGGTGACAAATTAGATTCTCCCTCTTCATCCGACTTCATTTTTGTTATTACATCTGAAAGTTGTTCTACGGATTCCAAGATCATGTCTGTCCATTTTTGGCGTACTGATTCATCTCTCATAGCATATAAAAGAAATTCCATATTAAGTGAACTCCAGGCTTGATTTTGCTCTCTATCCATGTCAAAATAATGCCCCATTTTTTTAATGAAATGTTCTAATGAATGTTCTTCATCCATTATTTGATGAATGGTATTAACATGTGATTGCATTTGTTGTTCTAATAAGGCAAGGAATAACTCTTCTTTAGATTTAAAATGTGCGTATATTGCTCCTTTAGTGAATCCAGCAAACTCTGCGATTTTATCTACAGAAGCTCCATGAAAACCAAGCTTAGCAAAAGTTTCAGCTGCTGATTCCAATAACATTTTCCGTGTTTCTTGTTTTCGTTCTTCCTGGGTTAAGCGTTTTCTACTCATTTTTCTTCCTCCTCTTGACAATAATAACATATCTAGTTAACATACTGTATAGAATATAAATTCTTTTTAGTATTTAAATTCTATTTAGTATAATTGTTATGTGTTTACAAATTAAATCGCTTTTTTTCTATGGGATTCATTAAAACAAATAAAAGGAGGATGGTTTTTTGCTGTTAGTAAATAATGTTGTAAAAGAGTACTCAAAGGGTGTCAAAGCGAATGATCAGATTTCTTTATCCGTTAATCCTGGAGAAATATTTGGTTTATTAGGACCTAATGGTGCAGGAAAAACTACACTTGTTTCGCAAATAATTGGTTCAATGAAGCCTAGTTCAGGTACGATTACAATAGATGGAGTAGATATTGTTTCTAATCCTCAACAAGCACGTAAACTATGTACTATGCAACCGCAATCACAAGTATCAATAGAGGGATTAACACCTAAGCAAGCTATTGAATTAGCTGGACGAATGCGCAAAGGTGATCGACATAAGGTAGCTCAACGCACAGATTATCTTTTAAAGGAACTAAATATAGAGCCATGGGCTAATAAAATGGCCACAAATTTGTCAGGGGGGATTAAACGTTTAGTTATTTTTTGTATGACGGTAGTAGTTCCTGGAAAACTCGTCATACTTGACGAACCTACTAATGATATAGATCCAGTCCGAAGACGTTTATTGTGGAATCAAATTCGTTTACTTGCTGAGAATGGGGTTGCCGTTCTTATAGTTACACATAATGTAATAGAATCTGAGCAATTTATAGATCGTTTAGCTATTATTAGTGAAGGAGAAGTACTTGCTTCGGGTACTCCATCCCAATTAAAAAGAGATCTTGAAGGAAACCTTCGATTACAATTAGTTATTCAACCCGAACACTCTATCCCTCCAATACCTGATTTTGCTAATATTACTATGCATTCAGGTGCAAGGGTATTTTTGTCAATTCCGCAAGCATTTGTTTCTGAAGCTGTACAGTGGGTAGAACATCTTCGTTTAACAAACGAAATAGAAGAATATACTTTAAGTCCAATAACATTAGAAGATGCATATTTTAAATGGATCAAACCTCAAGAGAAAATGGAGAATCAGGAGGTTACAGATAATGTTGTTTAACAGTGGTTTTTTTCTATTATTACGTTGGAAATTATTGAGCATGCGGGTAATGTTTCCTTTGTTTATCATAGTTCAAACATTGTTGTCTGTGGGCATTGTTTTTGGCTTTTCATTTTTAATACCAGAGTTAGATAACACGAGTTCAATTTACCTAACAACTGGGGCTCCAACAGTAATTCTACTTGCTATTGGTTTTGTTATATTACCTCAGGGGATTGCTGAGTCAAAAACGAAAGGAACTTTTGAGTATATGCTCACATGGCCATTGCCTCGTCTCTTATATCTGTTAGTAGACGCAATCGTATGGATTATTATAACGATACCTGGTATTATACTTGCACTAATTATAGCTTCTGTGCGTTTTGATATTTTAGTTTCCTTCAATCCATTTGCAATAGCTATACTACTTTTTGTAGGATTAACTTCCATTTGTGTAGGTTACGCAATATCAGTTTTGTTACCTCCTTCTATAGCACAACTGCTTTCTCAAGTACTTATGATCGGTGTATTACTTTTTTCACCTATTAATTTTCCAGCCGAACGTCTTCCAGAGTGGTTAGAAATAATCCATGCGTTACTACCGATAGAGCATATGGCCAACGCAGTGAGAGGAGCTTTATCTCCTGAAAACTTTGATATAAAAGGTGTAACATGGATAGCTTTGACGGTATGGTGTTTTATAGGTTTTTTATGTAGTTACCTTACAATATCTCGACGAAAGTAAAAACGTTAGAGTAAGAAGGTAAAGTTGTAGACTCTAAATTTTAAAAAAAAGGAGATATTTTTATGTTCTACACTATACGAACAAGTCACTTGACTAAATCATTTAACGGGATAGAGGTTGTGTCAGATGTTAATTTGAATATAAAAAATGGAGAGATTTACGGAATACTAGGTCCAAATGGCTCAGGAAAAACGACGGTTATGAAAATGCTTGTAAATTTAATTAAACCAACAAGTGGAGAGATAGAGATTTTCGGTGATATTATTTCAAGTTCATCTTATGAATATTTAGAAAAAGTAGGTAATATCATAGAAACTCCTATTTTGTATGACGAACTTACTGCAAAAGAAAATTTAGAAATTCATTGTAAGTATATGAATTTTAACGATATGGATGCAATTGATGACACATTAGAACTTGTTAACTTGAGAAATACGGGTAATAAAGCTGTAAAAAACTTTTCATTAGGTATGAAACAACGACTGGGTATTGCAAGATCTATAATTACTAATCCTAAACTTCTCATTTTGGATGAACCTATTAACGGATTAGATCCTTCGGGTATTAGAGAAATAAGAAATATATTAAAAATGATGAGCAAGGCGTATGGAACAACTATTTTAATTTCTAGTCATATTTTAGGAGAAATAGAACATCTTGCTGATACGATTGGTGTTCTTCATAATGGTAAATTAATTGAGGAAATTGGATTGGATACTATACGCGAAAAAAAACCTGATTATATTGAAATAGTTACAAAGGATTCAACATACACAACTGAAATCTTAGAAAATGAATTGCACATTACAAACTTTAAACTTATAGGTAAATCAGTTATTCACATCTATGACTCTCATGTTCCACAAAAAGAAATTGCAAAGAGACTAATAATTAGTGATATAGAGATTGAGTCTATTCACAAAAAAACTGAATCATTAGAAAATTATTATTTAAACCTTATAAAAGGAGAGAGCACAGATGTTAAGACTAATCAAACTAGAAAGAAACAAATTCAAATTTAGTGTATATAATAAGTGGATTGTTCTTGCTAATTTAATCTTACTATTTTTCATGTTTCTTATTCCTTTCGCAGAGAGAAAAGATAATGGTGTGATTGCTTTCGGACAATATTCAGAAGCTTTTAACATTTTGAATTTACTTGTTGGTGCAACTTTTACAATTTTTGCATCAGTACTTATTGCAAAGTTAATTATTGAGGAATATAAAAATAAAACCATCTTAGTTTTGTTTTCATACCCTGTAAACAGAAAAGCATTATTGGGAGCAAAATTAATAATTGTGGTTTGTTGGAGTTTAACAACCATTATCCTTTCTAGTATATTTATATCTGCTTCTTTTATTGTAATGGATAACTTTTTTAAATTTGTACCAGAACAACTAAGCGTATTAATTATAATTCAACAGTTGCTTAAAATCCTTACTAATTCTGTTGCTACTGCCGGATTAAGCTTAATCCCGTTATATTTTGGTATGAAAAAAAAGTCTGTGCCAGTCACTATAATTTCCTCCATCCTTATCGTAACGGTTTTAGGTTTTAATACTAATAGTTTTTCTGTTGGTTCAATAATCCTAATACCAACTTTTCTTGCAGTTTTAGGTATTTTCATAGCATACATAGCAATACGTAAAGTAGAGGTTGAGGATGTAAGCTAATATAAAATTATTTCTTGTGGTTTGAAATATTAAATATTTCAATATAGTAATAGAAAAAGTTAATCAGTTTAGTGAAGGAAAAGACAATAGTCGATGATATATATTTCTAAATCCACCTGTTTTAGTAGGTGGTTGTTTTATCTTACAAGTTAAAATACTTAAATGTGTTAGCGACATTTGATTCTATTTCCTTGCTAGTACTCCCAATAACATCTCGTCTTTCTGAACGTAATGTATTAATGTGAAGTAGCACTACTGATTAGATTAATTCTGTAGTGCTACTTTTATGTTTGAAAAGAAATCGAATTATTTTCGAAATAATTAACAGTTCTATAGTAACCACCAAAGCTTAGTTTCTTTAATAGTTACTTGTTCGTTCTTCGCAAATTCTTCTTTAATTTTGATCTTAAAATAATCAATCTGTAACAATTTCTCGCGATCACTCTTCACAAATAATCCCTTTTTAATGATTGAACATAATGAACAATAAATTTTTATAATGAGATGTTTTTTACAAAATAGCTGAGATGATCTGTTTTTAATAATAAGATCTACATTTGATATAGAAGAAACATTATTAATGGACCATTAAGTTAAAAGCTTATAATCTTACTTCGATTTTGCTTTTATTTTACCTTAATTTTACTTTAGCTGTTTATGATAATAGTAAGCAAACAATGAAAGTTACATCAAGAAGATAGAAAATTATAAAGATTTACATTGGAGGTATTTATATGGAGCTTACTATACAGCAAGTCTCAAAAAATTATGGTCAAAAACAGGCTCTTCAGAATGTGACATTAGATTTAAAACCCGGTGTATTAGGTTTGTTGGGACCTAATGGGGCAGGAAAGTCGACTTTGATGCGCATGCTTTCAACAATTGAAAAACCATCAAGTGGCACAATATTATGGAATGGGGTTGATATTGCACAAAACCCTAATTATTTACGAAAAGAATTAGGGTATTTACCTCAAGATTTTGGTGTTTACCCAAATATGAATCCAATAGAATTTCTTGAGTACATGGCAGCTATAAAAGGGTTGTCGATTAAATCTTCTAAGAAAAGAATCAATGAACTATTAGAAGCATTGAATTTAGCCAATGATCGAAAGAGGTTATTAGGAGGATTTTCAGGAGGAATGAAACAGCGAGTTGGTATTGCTCAAGCTTTATTAAATGATCCATCACTACTAATTGTAGATGAACCTACTGTTGGATTAGATCCACAGGAAAGGATTAGGTTCCGAAACTTACTTTCTACCTTGTCATCAGATAGGATAGTTATTCTTTCTACTCATATCGTAACAGACATTGAATCAATTGCACCTAACATTGCAGTTCTATCAAAAGGCAGACTAGTTACTCACACTACGCCAGAATACCTTATTAAAAGTGTTGATAATAAAGTTTGGAATTGTGTTATCCCAACATCAGAGCTTCAAAACATGCAAGAGCAATATGCGATTAGTAGCGCTATTCATCGAAGTGACGGAGTGCATGCACGAATTATATCAGAAAAACGCCCTAATTATAATGCTACCTCATTGCCTTCTTCATTAGAAGATGCATACCTCTACTATATTTCGTCGTTGGGTGTGACACAATGAACCATACATTTGAATCGTATGTTTATTTAATGAAGAATAATCTCATTAAACAAATGAGAAGCTATTCATTTCTCATTATTATTGGTTTAAGTATTTTTATTGGGTATGCATGTGTACCATCATCTACAGCTGGTTATGAAGTATTTTATATTGGGGGAGTACGTGGAGTATATAATTCTGCATGGCTTGGCGGCATGGCAGCTATGCTTACAACCTTATTGCTATGGTTATTTGGATTCTATATGTTGAGAAGTCAAATAACAGAAGATCAATTGTTGAAAGTTGGACAAATCATTGCAGCTACACCAATTAGTAATTTCCGTTACATTTCAGGAAAAGCGATATCAAATTTTCTTGTATTAGTTGTCATAGAAAGTATTATGATGATTGCGTTTATCATTATGCAATTAATACGTGGAGAAAGTTATCAGCTACAATTATGGGATTACTTCGCACCATTTCTATTTATCGCTATTCCTTCTCTATTAGTATTAGCGTCTTTAACTGTTTTATTTGACGTCTTACCTGTTTTAAAAGGTGTGATAGGTAATATCGTATTCTTCTGTTTTTGGATTTTCTTTAGTGTAATTTCAATCGCAAGCCCTAGTAGTTTTTGGGATTTGTTTGGACTAGATGCGATTCGATCTGACATGGTAAGTGAAGCAGCGATACAATATCCTTTCATTGCTCAAAGTCAAGAAGGGGGAAGTTTCGGTTATTATCCAACAGAAGGGCAAATTGCAACATTTATTTGGCAAGGTGTTGAGTGGGACTCACATCTATTAACACAACGCGTGATTTGGGTGTTAATTGCGATGATTCTAACATTACTTTCATCTATGATATTTTCACGCTTTAAGGAAGAAAAGAAAAAACTGCTTAATAAAAAGCTTGCACTCTTTAAGAGTAAAAATAACTTTATTGTTGAAAGTGCAGAGAAAAAGGGATTCAAGTTATCACCAGTTGAAAAAAGTAGACGTATTCATTTATCACGCTTAATTCGAGCTGAGTTACGAATCATGTTAAAAGGTAATTCTATTTGGTGGTATCTTTTAGTCTTAGGAATGATAACTGGAAGTATTTTAATTCCATTTGACAAAATTCAAAGTTGGTTACCTCTTCTAATGGTTATGCCAATTGTTATTTGGTCTCAAATGGGTACGAGAGAAAAGACATACTTTACTAGAGAGTTAATCTTATCTAGTTGTCCACCAATATATAAATTTGCTGCTGTATGGATTTCTGGGATTTTTATTACTGTACTCATGTCATCAGGTATATTCGTTCAATTCTTAATGCAAGGGCAAATGACATATTTTTATTCATGGTTAGTAGGTGTATTTTTCATTCCTACATTGAGCTTTGCTTTAGGATTATTGAGTGGATCGAGAAAACTATTTGAAGTTATTTATATGTTGTGGTGGTACATGGGCCCAGTAAATGACTTACCTTATCTTGACTTTTTAGGTGTTTCTACTGCACATAACAACCTTTATATAATTCTTACAGTCGTGTTCTTTATCACTGCTCTCATGATTCAGCAGGTACAAACTGGTAGTTTAAGCTTAGGAAGAACAAAGGGTATAAATAAAACTGATTATTCTAAAGGAGGATATCATGAGAAAGCTAAACAATAGAATGATTACACTATTTAGTATTGGATTTATGGTGTTATTACTGGGCGCTTGCAATTCAGATTCTGCATCAAACTTTGAAAGTAAATCGTTCGAGGGAGGAAACGTTGAAGAAATTTATGTGAAAGCGGATGGTCAAAATATTGAAGTTCGTCCAAGTAATGATAGTACAGTGAAAGTAAATATGGAAGATGTTGAAGATATTCCTGCAACAGTTGAAGGCAATGTGTTGAAAGTAAATTTAGAAAATTCATCAGGCATCGTAAATTTAAAAACTAAAACACTATACCTAGATGTACCAAATACGATGTATAAGAAAATCAGCTTAATCTCTACATCAGGTAATATTTCTGGTGAGGGTCTGAAAGCGGAGGAATTAGTATTTACAACAGACTCAGGCAATATATCGATAAATGGGATTGATAGTAATAAATTATTTAGTGAAAATGTGGCTGGAAACGTAGAATTGGAAAATGCTAATGGAGATTTTGTAATTACCAATCAAACTGGGAATATAATACTTTCACACAATGGAATGTTAGGTAGTGATAGTAATATTAATACACTTTCTGGTAAAATTGTAGTTAACTTTAACCAGAAGCCTAATAGCTTAATCGTAGATGCAGCAACAGAATCAGGTAAAATTAAAACATCATTATTTGCAGCAGAGAAGATCATTTCTCAAGGGGCAGGTAATAAGTTACAAAGTGAACTGGGAGCAAACGGACCAAAATTGTCAATTCATACGTTATCAGGAAGTATCAATTTAGATTAATAATTATCAAGAAAGACTTATCAAATTTCAATTTTTTGATAAGTCTTTTTTGTTTCTAATAAGACTAAGTGCAATAAAGATTTATCCTTTAAATCCAATAAAAATACAGGTACAGAAACAACTATAGTCCATTTTTATAGAATATCGTCTAAACGAAATAATGAGTTAAAGCATACAATATGGTTAAAAAGACTATCAATCACTAAATAAACAATCTATATAGTAAATGATTGAGGACTAAGCAAGGTGTTCAAGCTAAGTGTATAGGATGGTGGAAGTTTGAAAACATCACAACATTTGATAATTTCAATAATTTGTAGTTTTGTATGTCTTATTTTTATAGGTTCAGTGATTGGGTTAGCAATCTTTTTTTTGAACGAAAAAACAATCGTTGTGCCAAATGATTTTCCTACAATTCAAGAAGCAGTTAATGAGGCAGAAGAAGGAGATATTATTTTTGTGCGAGCAAGTGGAGGCCCATATGTTCAAAATGTTGTCATAAATAAAGATAATTTAAATTTAATTGGGTTAGGGAAAATGAAACCTGTACTAGATGGAACAATGATAGGAGGTAATGGTTTAACACTGAATGGAACTTCAGGAGTAATCGTACAAAATTTCACTGTACAACAATACGGTTTAAATATTGTGTTATCTAGTTCAAATGAAAATAAAATTATGAACAATCGTTGTAATGGTGGTGTTGAGGGGATATTTCTAGCCGATTCAAATCAGAACAAGATTGAAAAGAATAGTTGTAATAATAATTCTATAGGCATTGAATTGGACAATGCAAAAAGTAATTTAGTTAAAGGAAATGATGTCATAAGTAATAACAATGGGATTGTTATAGAAGATGATTCAGACGATAACTTGATAAAGAGAAATGTAGTGAATGATAATGTTCTAAACGGAATAAGTTTATCTGGAAATTCAAATGAAAATGATGTTTTTTTTAATCATGTGCTCGGTAATGGGAACCTTGATATTATAGATCAAGATGATAACAATTTAATTGGTAATAGGTGCAACAATAGTAACATCGCTAGTATTTGTAACTGATTTTTTTAAGTGCTTTTATTTGTAAAACTTAATAAATTTCGATGTGGTCAGTTATTTGAGAATTTAAATGATTCCATCAAGAAAAACTTAAGTAATAAAGCACATAAATTGAAAATAACCTCAACCATCAATGCAATATAATTAACCGCTACAAGTTTTAATCAGTAGCGGTTAAAATTCTCTTAACATCTGCAATTTCTAATTGTTTGAATAATAATTATCGCAACAACGAAAGCAAGGAATGCTAAGAATAATTCAGGTAATACAACTAATAACAGAAGTGTTTGTTGAATTGTACTAGTAACTTCTGGTTGTCTTGCAATACCTTCAAGGGCTGCTCCGCCAGCAGTACCAATCCCAATACCTATACCTGCTAAAGCAATCATTGCAACGCCAGCACCTAAGAAACTTAAAAAATATATAACGTATTTTTTATCTATTTGCACCAATTTTCAGCTCCTTTCATAAACTAAAAGTTATTACACTTGTAGTATATGAGAAGCGAAGAGAGGTGTTCTGGGTCATACAATGGTTTGAATGATACAAAAAGTGTTTTGTTTAATATCACTCAGGATTAATCTTTGATAAATAGGAATAACTAACGATCAAGCCACAAATGTAGACGATAAACGCAAAATACGCAGGTAATAAGTGAATAAAGGTTGTATATCCAATTGCAAAATGAACGTAAATAGCAGTAATAAAAGCTGGCAGGCCGCCAATAAAAAAAGTCCACCAAACCCACTTGTTTCCTTGCTGGTATCCCCAAAGAGCAATCATGAGTACGAGTAATCCGACACTTAATAAAGCACTTCCAAATCCTGCACGATCATGGGCAATTAATGATAATAAATTTTCATTAAAGGATTGTAATTGGTCAATACTCATACAAATATATAGTAAGTCAGTTGGAACAAAGACTGAAGTTACCCCATAAATTGAAATAATGATTCCACCAAACACAAAAGAAAACCCTAATAATACAAACAAAAATTGTCCCAACAAAGACATTTGCCAAGCTCTATGATTTTTTAGATTCGTTGAAGTAGGAGTTCCTTGTACATTTCTAGTTTGATAAAAACCATATATATAAAATGGTAGTAGGGTGATCCAGAACACTAAATGCAACCAATCAAAATAACCGTAACCAATAAATAAAAAGATGCCTAAAAAGCCAATAATAGCAGCAATATCTGTAACTTGTTTTGACCACTTAAGTTTTCTTCTAATACCGTTTTTAGCAAGATTCATATACACGATGCCACCTGAAATCATCGTGCCAGCTAATGTCATGCGATCATGTGCCATAAAAAGCATAATTCTATCATTAAAATTCCATAAATTTTCTTTTTTTGTATTTAAAAATAATTCATCATATGGGAGAATAATAGTAGTTAAACTAAACAATAATGCAAGTAATCCTCCAAGGAAAATAAGTAGCCCGAATATCCAATACGACTTCCATCCTTTTTGCGGAAGAGAAGGTTGCTCAACTCTGTTCAGTAATGCTTCGTTTATTCTTTTCGTCAAACCAGGTCCAGAAAATACATAACCGTCAACTAACATAACTAAATCTGCACCTGCATTTAGCAATTGTAATGCTTGGTCTGGTTCATGAATTCCTCCAGACGTCAGAATAGTTTTTGAGGAGTCTATTTTTTTTAGACGTTGTACACTATTTAATATTTCTATAAATGAATCCCCGTCAATTATTACACCAGAGAATGTATGAAATAAGTTTACTAAAGTTTCAGTTTTTTCATTAGATGGAACAACGACATAAATCGGTTTAGAGGTTAATGTAACATAACTAGGATCATATGATTCAATAATATAGCCGTCTGCATATGAATCTAATTCTTGAATCATTGTGAAAATCTCTGCTTTACTTCCTGAAATCCTCATGAATAAAGGTTGTTTCTTTTTGATTGTTGTTAGTTTATCGATAGTTGTTTCTAAACCAATAGACTCATGTTTGCAAGGGAAATGGATTTGTTTATCTTCTCTGTTGATAATCGGAAGTTGAGCATTCAAGCTTGGTTTCATCGTTATAGGCCCAATTTCAATGAAACCAAACCCTAAATGTGAAAATGCCTTTGTACCTGATAGTAAAGGATCAATCTTCCCAGAAAGTCCAACAGGATTGTTATACTTCACTCCATCAAGTTGTTTCTCAAGAAGAGGAGAACATTCTTCCCGACCTAGGAAATTTATAATATGAGAACCGACTGGAAGAGAAGCGATTGCATTCATTCCACGATGAATAAACTCCCTAGAGGTGTAAGGGGATAGTTTCGTTAACATCGGTTTAAATATAATATGATAGGACCAATCTGGCATATTCTTCACCTTACAATCTATAGATTTATTTGACATAATTTTACCATATATAGTGTGTATATGTTTGAAATTGAATATAACATTTCTAAAATGAGGTATCATAAAACATTTTGATGAACAAACTTAATTAAGTGTGTTATTAAAATAATTAATAGATATAAAAAATAGGAGGATGTTAAAGTGAAATCAGTTAGAAGAATTGATAGCGTTTTTGTCCCTGTTACTGATATTAGTAGTGCTGAAGAATGGTATATGAGCATATTTCCTTTTAAAGTGGTATATCGTAGCATTGACGAACAATATGTAGGTTTTCGATTTGATGAAGAAGGTGAAATAAAAACAGCATTAACTTTGTACAAAGTTGATGAAATGCCAGAAAGAAATCATATTCCATTCAATTTTTACTGTGAAGATATCGATGGTTATTATACATTTGTAACCGAACGTGGAGTTAAAGTGAATGAAATTCAAGGTGGAGACGGGATGAGATTTTTTGATTTATTTGATCCTGATGGCAACCAACTTGGTGTTGTTACATTTTAATTGTGGAAATGAAAAGACACAATCCTTATTGGAGTTGTGTCTTTTTTTGTCTTCACTGGTTTCTGTCACAAGTTCTGTGATAGTTCAGATAACAACTCTTCTGTTAAAAATATGACGTTACTGTAAATATAGATGATGGGAATATGGAAATCCAGCTTCTCTAAACATATATATGGTAGCTATAATTTTTAATTTATTATCCTTAAAAAGATAATTTAATAATCAAAACAAGATGGTTTAGGGCCAACCTGTTTTTATTATAAAATTCTTACACTGATAGGATAAAGATAAGGTTCTTCAGGAGTCTTTATTTTTTTCCATTCAGAAATTTTGATGTAAGGAAGTTCCATTCCATTATAGTTCGTAATATCCAACACTCCTTTGGCTTCAATCCATGTGTCCTGTTCAATACTAGAAGCTTCCTTGAATTCTGAAAGCAATCCGATGATGCTGGCATCTGCTACACAATGAGTAATTAGAAATCTTGAAAGTACAAGTTGATTTTCATCAAATCCATCCTCTTTGTATACAAAACCCTTTAATTCAATATTTCTTCCTTTGAATCTATTGATATCTTTACTGATTTCCTGATAGTAGGAGCTAAAAACATAATCATTCATTTCAATAACAGGAGTCGTCACTAGTTTTTGTATAAGCTGATCAAATTCTTCCTTGGAAATTTCTTTTTGGGCTTCGGTTATACTAGGGTTCGCTGCACTATGCTCAAATGTTACTTCACTTTGTGTATCATCGTCATTCGTATCTAGTGTTGCAGGGTTATTTGTTTCTTTCTCGGAGGATGTCTGTTTGGTTAAAACCGCCATACCTCCTTTGTTAGCTGCAATAGATGAATCGAGAACCTTTGGAGGAAGAAAGAGCCCAGTTAATAAAGGGATAATGATAATTATATAGGATATTAACTTCTTAACATTAAAAGCTGAATTTCCATGGTCATGTCCACAGTTATCGGCTTCATGAGAGCAATGCTCGTGGTTATGTTCTTTCACACTCCAAATTCTTGTTATTTGGATAAAAAATAAAAATAAAAAGATGACTGAAGCAGACTGACTTAAACCGACATATTTTGGGTTGATAAACTTGGTTATGTCTCCTGTAAAATGTAGCTTAAAAAGCATTGCTGAAAATGCAAATAATATCACTGCTCTTATAGCTTGCTGATAAGAAAATTTCACAGTTCTACCTCCTTATAGAAAGCTTTGTAAAAGCATAATCGTAATAAAAACTGTTGATATGACCAATGCAAGCAAGCCCATCACAAACTTATATCGGAAAACACTTAACATCATTAACGTATTTTTCAAGTCGATCATCGGTCCGAAAATTAAGAAGCCTAAAATCGACGGAGTAGGAAAAATACTGCTAAAGGAAGCACCAATAAAGGCATCGGCCTCAGAACATAATGATAGAACATATGCTAATCCCATCATAACGAGTAAAGAGGAAACGGGACCACTACCTGTTTCCAATAATGTTTTTGCAGGTATGTAGGTTTGTACAAACGCCGCTAAGAAAGCACCGATAATAAGAAATTTTGCCATATCAAAAAACTCATCAATAGAATGAATTAACATTGACCAGAATAGGCTCATAAAAGATTTTTCTTGTATATGTAAGTGTGAATGAGTACTTTTAATACTTATTGATGTTTTTAATTGGTTACCTTTAACAACAAAGCTTATTGTCAAAGCAACGAGAATAGCAATTAAGAAACCTAACCCCATACGTAGTCCAGCCATCTTAATATTGTTTCCAAATGCCATGTAAGTAGAGGCAATGACAATTGGGTTAATTAGTGGGCCCGTTAACATAAAACCGATAGCTGCATAAATTGGTACACCTTTTGAAATAAGTCTGCGAACAATTGGAACAATGCCACATTCACAAGCAGGAAAAAGTGCTCCAACAACACAACTCATAATAACTGCCATTACTTTATTTTTAGGAATCCACTTTTGAATATGTTCTTCGGTTACAAAGATTTGAATCATTCCAGCAATTAATACTCCTATTAAAATAAAAGGAAGAGCTTCTATTAAAATACTTAGAAAAATTGTATTCAAATCTAAAACAGAAGGAGGGAAAGTTAAGGCACCATTAAAGCTTGTACTAAACGAAAAAAGCAAAAGAGTTAAACCAATAATAATTAAACCTGTAAAATCTATAATACTACTCCGTAATATCTTTATCATTTTAACCTCCTTATAATAGCTCTTACCGCAAATAATATTGATGCATAATAATAAAGTTTGAGAAAATAATTACTTTACTATTTGTATTGTTCAATTGAAGATTTATTGAAGTTCTATATTCAGGGTATTTCTTACACTATTTATTTTGAATAATTCGTATGTAGTTTTATGTTTGTTAGCTCTAACTCAAAAACTATAGTATAATTACACTCATATAAAATAAAACATAAAGCGTAATCGTTTCGTTTTAAATACTAAAACAAGTATATTAGATTGTAAATGGTTTAAGAACAATTATTACTAGATTTTTTTGATAAGTGAACTTATCAAAGAAACGGAATTAAGATGCTAAAATGATAGAGGCACATTGAGGAAACCAATAAAAAAATAACAATAGACTAATATAATGAATACTTATCTATTGTTCTGATTTCTCAGAAGTTGTTGAAAAGAATAGAAAGTAGGTTATAGAAATGAATAATAAATCTATTATTGACTTATGGAAAAAGTATAAATCGATAAATTCAAATGCCCCAACAGACTATGAAGCATGGGCATTTGGTAATACAAAAGAAATGGCAGATGAACTTGCTAATTTAGTATTAGAAGGAAAGAAAACGGCAACATCATCGAATTACACGTTATATGAGATCGATAAAGATCCTCTACCAGAAATCGGATTACATAATATTATTTTAGACGGAGATGGAAATGCTGTTGCGATTGTTGAAACAATTGCAGTAGAAGTAGTCCTTTTTGATGAAGTTACGGAAGAACATGCACATTTGGAAGGAGAAGGAGATCGTTCATTAAGATATTGGCGTGATGTTCATGAAGCATTTTTCAAAAGAGAACTTGAAGCTGTTGATATACAGTTCCATGATAAAATACCAGTTGTTTGTGAAAGATTTCAACTTGTGTATAAGAAACAGTTTGACTAATCATTTCTTTTCATTGTGATTAGATGAATGAAGTTATAGTCAGAGTGAAGGTAGTAGTGTAGCTTTCTATTAAACTTAGAAAGAATTTCGAGGAGAATTAATATGACTGAAGATTTTTATTGTGATGAAGTGTTAAGTGGAAAAACACAAGTAGAAAAAGTATTAGAAACAGAAAATGTATTAGCCTATTACCATTCAAAACCTTATTGGCCTGTTCATATTGTAGCAATTCCAAAAAAACATATATCTTCTTTAATAACATTATCTGAAAACGACAACGAGTTATTACTGGAATTGCTTGATGTCATCAAACAAGTTGCTGAAAAAGTTACCGAACAATACGGTGCTAGTAGAGTGTTAACCAATTTAGGAAATTACCAAGATTCCAAACACTTACATTGGCATATCGTTTATGGAGAACCATTAAGATAAAAATGTCACTAATTATGTAATGATGTTATAGCTGTTGAACAAAATAAATAGATACAAAAAATTAATCTCTTTACATAAAGGAAGTTTATCTTATTTCGGTAAAGGTAAGCGATCACAAGCGTAATAAGTTTAAAGAAGTGTTGAAATCAATGTTAGAAACATGTCACTACTTCATTTTCTCACAACATAAGAAAAGCCACCTAATACAGAAGAGGAGAAAAAATTTATGGAAATTAACGAAAGAAAATCATCTAGAGGTAAGCTACCTGCAATTTTTCATATAGGTATTATAATATTGTGCGCTGTATTAGTTATCATTTTTCTTTATCTATCAAAAATGATTCAACGTACAGAGGTAAGTAACTTAGATTTTGTAATAAGAAATGTTCTTGTACTAGAAAATGAATCAATCGTTTATAAAATATTTGAAGTTATTACTTGGTTCGGCTCTACTTCTGGCATAATAACTTTACTCGTAATCATGTTGTTTTTGTTAATCGGAAAATATCGAGATTATTTAGGAAGTATAATCTTTGTGTTGATGGTATTGTTGTCGAAGCTATTAAATGATGTATTGAAAGAATTATTTCAAAGAGAACGCCCTCCATTGAATCATTCATTACAGGAACTGGATTTTAGCTTTCCTAGTGGTGGGGCATTAATTGGTCTTGTAGCATACGGTTTAGCGACATACTTGCTATTAAATAAACGTACACTATTAAAAGAGAAGTATATGATAGGCATAAGCGGAGTAACTTTTATTCTTTTGATTGGTATTAGCCGTGTTGTATTATCTGCTCATTATCCGACAGATGTGATGGCTGGTCATGCAATGGGAGGAATCTTACTCATACTTGCAATATACAGCTACAATTTACTATCAAAGATCTTTAAGAGAAGAGAAAATTAAACCGTTTACGATTATCGCGAGTCTAAAAACTTAATTGAGTTATTGAAATAGTCCCCCTTACTTATTATTAGGGGGCTTATTTAATAGAACGATGTAGTGAACAATTAGTGGATTTTAACCTGTTATTGACAATCATAATGTTAGAACATTATGATTCTTTTAATAGAATAGTTAATTATACATAATGGAGCGGTGATTGAATGGCGGTTGGATGGACAGAAATTACAAATGATAACGTGGAATATTTAGAAAAAGTATTCAAACTATATGATCAAACTTTCCCGAAGGAAGTAAGAGAATCACACGAAACCTTTTACAAAAGCATACAGTATTCACAAAATAGCTTTCCAAATACGTTTCGCTTTTTAGTAGGAATCGAAAATGAACAAGTTGTTTCTTTTGCAACAGGTCATTATTTAGCAGGTGTTAATAGTGGATTTATCGTTTATATCGTTACAAACCCATTAATAAGAAGCCATGGACTTGGAGCAAAGACATTAAACCAACTCGAAGAATTATTAAATGAAGATGCTAAGAGAGCAGGTTATGAATCTATTAATTCAATTATTCTAGAAACAGAAACGATCGAAATGGTGCACACTGAACAAGAGAAAGAAGATTGTGTAAAACGAAATAATTTCTTCAACAGAAATGGATATAAGCGTTTGAATGTTAAGTACATGCAACCTCCATTACATAATGATGAACACTCAATTCCACTCAATTTATTTGTGAAAAATCGAAATGGCAAAGAAATAAACAAAAAAACGATTAATGACTCAATATTCGCTATTTATAATGAAAAATATAATTCTGTTAATCAAATCGACAAAACAATTCTTAATAATTGCTTAGTTGAAATGGGGATTCGAAACTTAGATTAGATACAATTTCAAATACATTAATCATATATACATGTGATTTATTTATCCTTTATAACGGTAGTAAAGCTTATAAATTATGAAGTATACAAATTGACGGAGGTTTTATAATGAAAACAGTTGTATATATGGTTAGACATTGTGACTCTCCAAAATTAGAGGCAGATGAAAGATCAAGAGGATTAACGGATAAAGGTAAAGCAGATGTAAATCGAATAACTGAATTATTGAAAGGAGAAGAGATCGAGGTTTTCGTTTCAAGTCCATACAAACGTGCGATCTTAACAATTGAAGAATTAGCTCAGCAAAATGGAAAAGAAATTATCGTGTTTGAAGATCTAAAAGAACGCATCTTTTCAAATGAAAATAATCGAATTTCCGATGATGAACTATTTCCCTTATTAGAGAAATCATTTTCTGTTCCGAATTTTTCACTTGATGGTGCAGAGTCTAATGTAGTATGTCAAGACAGAGCGATAACGACTTTGAAACAATTGTTAGATACGTATCGAGGACAAAAAATTGCTGTAGGTACACATGGCCTTGTAATGACTTTAATGATGGGGTATTACGATAATCATTATGATTTGGATTTTTTATTAAACACTACTAAGCCTGATGTTTATAAAATGGAATTCAATGATCAAACATGTGTTGGTGTTAAACGGCTATGGAAAAGTTGATGTGCAGACAACTTCTCATATTTATTTCATCTATTAAAACTGCCCCAAAATCCTCTTCGTTTTATAATACACCCTCAGTAACTTGATTCATTCAATGATGCAGTTGCTTTATTCGATTTTCTCATATTTAATTTAGTATTACCGTAAAGGGATTCTAGCTTGGATACTTACTATTTCAACAAGTTGAGACGTAGCTTTTGTAAAGTTAAATAAGCTTCTTGTTTGTTTTTAATTTGATCGATTTCAAATATAGAAAGTTTGTATAAATATTTATTTGGTTACACTTAATTTATGAAAAGACTTGTCGAGATAAGAAAACGATTAGTGAATATAGTATAGGTGTTATTATTCAGTTGCTTTAAAAAGGGTATGGCAAACAATTTTTGCCATACCCTTTTTAATATTTTTTTGAGACTTTTTATATCAGTTAGCAGTCTAATGAGTGTTATTGAAATTTTGATAAAAAACAAGGAAGTGAAAACATGGCCATTGCTTTTAGAAGTAAAAAAACAAATAAGGAGAGGGAAGATAGATTTCTCGAATTGATAAATAAAAACCAAGAAAAACTGTATAAAATTGCTTATAGCTATGTCAGAAACAAAGATGATGCTTTAGATATCGTACAAGAGACAGTTTATAAGGCTTATATTTCATATGATAAAGTGAAAAAAACACAATATGAAAACACATGGTTAACGAAAATTTTGATAAACGTATCGATTGATTTTATAAAGAAAAATAAAAAAATTGTATCAATAGATAAGGATTATATTGAAAACATAAGTGATTATAGTGAAGGCAATACTCATGCCAAAATAGTAATTAGAGAAGCTCTAGAAAAATTAAATGAAAAACAAAAAACGGTAATCATATTAAGATATTTTGAAGATATGAAGCTAGAGGAAATTGCAAGTATATTAGATTCACCAGTAAGTACGATAAAGTCCATACTTTATAGAGCATTAAATGAAATGAATCTTAGCTTAAAGGAGTAGAAGATATGGATAAAAATAATATGACTGATTATAAAAAAGAATACGAAGAAATTCAAATTCCTTCCGAACTTAATCATACGGTACAAATGGGCATAGAAAGAGGAAGAGCGAAAATGAGAAAAAACAGTACAAATAAATTTATTAAGGTATGTGCTAGCCTAACTGCAGCTATTACATTATTTACAGCTAGTGTTAATGTGTCACCAACTTTTGCAGATTTATTAAAGGATATTCCCATTGCAGGAAATCTAGTTAAGGTTCTTCAATTTAATGATGGCCAGGCTGGTGGTGGTCTTATTACAGACGGAACAGATATAAGTAATATGGATTCTTTTGAAGAAAATGGATATGAGAATATTCTTATTAACTTCTCACAAGATGATGAATTACAAGAAAATGTTGGCACATTTAACGTGAAGTATGATGAAAATCCATATACAATGACATTTGAAATAGGTGGTGCCAGAAGGTTTTCAGCTACAGAAAATTTTGAAAAGATATTACAAAATAAGTATGTGAAAGATATTTATACAATTATTACGCTAGATGATTCTGTCATTAGGTTTGTTATTGAATTTGAAAAGCCTGTAGAATATACAATTGAAGAAAGAGAAGAACCAGCAAGCTTAATAATCAAGCTTCGAGAAGATAAACAGTATGAGGAAAAGAAAACATATGCTCTAAGAACAGAATCTTATGCGAATGGACCAATTATCGGTAGTTTAGAAGAACAGTTCTATATTAAAGATGAAACAAGAATTCTTAAAGATGAAAATGGTTTGTTCTTTGTAGAAATTAATTCCTTTGAAACTAAAGAAGAAGCAGAAAAGAAATTAGAAGAGTTAAGCAAAACAACAGATAAAGGATTACTAATTGAAGAAAGACAAGGTGTAAATGAACCGAAAAGTTACCCAGTAGAATAAAATGAAGGTTTATAAACAATTTTTTAGAGCTATGGTGAAAATCCATAGCTCTATTTTATTTTATAATAAATTACATGTTACATAGTTGTTGAATATTGGATGATTATACATATTGATAAATTTTATTCCATTTATTGCGAGGTTAGATAATGATCAATGTATAAAAATTAGTTTTGACTAAGTTTTTTTATGATAAAGAAATCTTGAAAGTCCACATTACGCGTATTGTTCAAACCTTTTTTATGTAGTTAAAACATATAAATTGAGTTGAAACGTAGCAAACATTTTTATTAGAAGATCCAGAATTAATCAAGAATAATTGCTATTGTAATTAGAACTTGAGTTTTCTATATAACAATTTTATTATATAAGTAAATGACAATATAATTAGAATAGGCAAGGAGGTATTCAATTGACATTAATGGAGCAGCAGTTAGTGAACACAGCTCAAGTATTAAAGCTACTTGGAGATAAAACGAGACTTGCAATGGTTGGATTACTTCTTGAGGATGAATTCTGTGTATGTGAATTTGTTGAGATTTTTCAAATGAGTCAGCCATCAATTAGTCAGCATCTTCGTAAGCTGAAAGACAGTGGATTGATTCAAGAGAAACGAAAGAAACAATGGGTTATATACTCTTTAAATAATCAAAGTGAACATTATGCAATGGTTAAGGATATATTGAAATATCTTCCTAATCAAGCTGAGAAAGTTGCAGAGCTTGAGAAGAGAGGATTACGCATTTCATGTGATTAAGTAATTTGTATATGAATACTGGCATTACTAAGTTCTTATTAAGAGGAATGCATATCATCTGTTAGTCAAATCGTAGTTAATTGGCATTCAATTTTATACTGGTTATTTAACTCAAAAACAAAATAGAAAAGAGTGTTCGTTTATGAAAAAAGTGGAAATCTTTGACCCAGCAATGTGTTGTTCAACAGGAGTATGTGGTCCGAGTGTAGATCCAGAATTAACAAGAGTGGCTTCTGCTGTGCATTTATTGGAGAGCAGTGGGATTGAAATCAAACGCTATCAATTAACAAATGACCCAGATAAATTCGCTGATAACAGTACAGTAAGTTCTATTTTACATGAAAAAGGAACAGATGCACTTCCAATAACTTTAGTAAATGGTGAAATTGTTCAAACAGGCAGTTATCCAACGAATGAGGATTTAGCTAAATGGTTAAATGTTAAGTTAGAAACTCTACAAGCAAAACCTAAGAGTAAGCTTTCAATTAACTTAAATTCATTGAATTAAGAAAGAAGGGGAAAAATGTTTCAATCATTTCAGCCAGAAAATGTCGTGAATACACCCTTCCTATTCTTAACTGGAAAAGGTGGAGTAGGAAAAACATCAATAGCATGTGCTACAGCTGTAGCATTGGCTGATAGTGGGAATCGTGTACTATTGATTAGCACTGACCCAGCATCAAACTTACAAGATGTATTCTGTATTGAATTAACTAATTCACCAAAACCTATCCCAAATGTTAAGAATTTATATGCTAGTAATTTAGACCCTGTGGCAGCTGCACATAGTTATCGAGAAAAGGTAGTAGGTCCGTATCGTGAAAAGCTTCCTGAATCTGTTATTTCTTCTATGGAAGAACAATTATCAGGTGCGTGTACAGTTGAAATTGCTGCATTTGATGAGTTCACGAGTTTATTGACAAACAATGAATTTACTAGTCAATATGAGCATATCATTTTTGATACTGCTCCAACTGGCCATACATTAAGACTTTTACAATTACCTACAGCCTGGACCGGTTTTTTAGATGAGAGTACTCATGGAGCTTCATGTTTAGGTCCTCTGTCTGGCTTAGCAGAAAAGAAAGATCTGTATTCACAAACTGTAGATGTACTGTCTGACCCTATGCAAACAACTTTAATATTGGTTACAAGGCCTGACATCTCAGCTCTATTTGAAGCCAATCGAGCAGCAAATGAACTACAAGAAATTGGCGTAAGAAACCAACTTGTAATCGTTAACGGACTACTTGAGAACTATTTGAAAGAAGACGAAGTTTCATTAGCTTTTTTTGAGAGACAAAGGAAAGCATTGCAACTAATTCCTGATACTCTCAAGCAATCAGATATTTATTCATTACCTTTTGTTTCTCACTCATTAACAGGAGTAGATAACTTAAGACAATTATTCAGACAGCATGCAGTTCCTTCACAAGAATTAGTTCATGTTGATAATGATAAAATGCCAACATTAAATGATATCGTTGATGATTTCTCTGTCAATGATACAAGATTGATTTTTACGATGGGAAAGGGAGGCGTAGGGAAAACGACAATTGCTTCTGCAATTGCAGTTGGTTTAGTTGAAAAGGGACATCGCGTTCACTTAACAACAACAGATCCTGCCGCTCATCTCGATTATCAATTTCAAAACGTTCATCTAAATGAAAATTTGACAATAAGTAATATTAATCCGAAAGAAGAAGTAGAAAAATATAAGGCTGAAGTATTAGCAAATGCAAATGAGGCATTAGACGTAGAGGGTTTGGCATATTTACAGGAAGATTTGAATTCACCGTGCACAGAAGAAATTGCAGTTTTTCGAGCTTTTGCTGATGTAGTAGCAAAATCAAGTGATGAAATTGTCGTAATTGATACGGCTCCAACAGGTCATACACTATTGTTGTTAGATGCTGCACAATCATACAGCAAAGAAATTGCCCGTTCAACAGGTGAAGTACCTGAGAGTGTAACAAAACTACTACCTCAAATTAGAGATCCAAAACAAACTTCAGTTGTTATTGTAACGTTAGCAGAACCTACACCAGTACTGGAATCCTCCAGATTACAAGCAGATTTGAAGCGGGCAAATATAAATCCCAAATGGTGGATTATTAATCAGAGTTTATCTGCTACCAATACGATGGATCCTGTACTAAGAGGGAAAGCTGCTTCAGAAAAGAAATGGATTTATGAAGTGAATGAAAAAATTGCTGATAAATGTGCAATTATTCCATGGTTAAACGAAGAAAAGGTAGGCTATGACAAGCTGAAAGATTATATGAAGTAGGCATGTTACTAGTATTACATTCATGAATGTGATGAGGAAAAACCAGTTATGTTAGTTAACTGGTTTTTTCAATTTACAAATAGATTTTAATAGAATATATCCGTTCTCATGATAACGCTCATTTAAGTAAGGACATCTTGTATAAATTGCGCTGAAATAACTTTGAAAATGTACGAATTTATCCAATGATATAATATGTAATTATTGATTCCATAACCTTTCAAAAGAAACATTGTTATCTTGATTTTGTAATAAGTAAATATCAGGGTTACTTAAATTCTTCCATTCATCAAATCCAAAATTATCATTATAATATTTTAAAAGTAAGGACATTATATTTCCGTGAGTAACAATGATTATATTTTCATATTCACTATTAAATACTTCTTCTACAACTGTCACTATTCGCTCCATAGCTTCTTGACTAGATTCTCCACCTTCAAATTTTAATTCCAGATCATCATACGTTGCTTTAAGTTTTTCTAACCAGTCAGTAAGGTTGTTTGTGCTTAGGACACGTTCTGTTAGTAGATTGTTAAAATCTATTTCAATATGTAGTCGCTTTGCAAGTGGTTGGACGGATTGAATAGCACGTTTATAGGGACTTGATATAATTTGATCGATTGGAGTAGAAGAGAAGAAATCAGAAAGTTGTAATGATTGTGCAAACCCTTTCTCAGTAAGTTGAGCTTCAGAATGTTGTCCTTCAGCTTCACAATGCCTGATGATATATATTTTTTTCAATATAATCACTCCTGTAAATTGTATATTAGTTTTGAGGTAATACGATGAAAAATCCCGATTTGAAAATAAAACAGCCAAATTAAACATTTTGATATATACATATTATTCCTATATAAGATAACATAAGAAATAGTGACGTGTACGTTGTCAATGAGGTTTCCTATGAAAATATAATTCTATTGATTGTAGGCTTAAATTTCAGGGCTTTAATTTTAATCGGCGTAACATACGGATGTTCTACTGATGATAGATTTATAGAAGTCGATAGGTATTTCATCAATAAACTGTGGTGATTATGGAGAAGTGTCTAAGACATTCTAGTATTACAGTTTAAATTATTGACGGACTGAATTGTTCTATTTTGGAATCTCAATTAATCTACACAATAAATTAAATTCAATGAAACTTTATTCTAATGTAATCAAGTATGTAATTAAGATGAATCACATAAGGAAGAACTTTCATAAGTTAATGAAGTCTTCCTCCTTATACGTTACCAATTGTAGGCTGATCGACGACATCTGGATCAAAATTGTTTGACAAGCTAATACCATTGTTCGTGTTTACAAAGTTACCAGTATTTCCTCCTCCTGAACCCGAAATAACTTTTGAACTGGTCTTAGGAGAAGTGTTCAATGAATCACCAAAATTAACTATTCCACTGATACTGTTAATATTTATGGGTCCACAGATAATTGAAGGCATAATTATCACCTTTTTAATATAGTTAACTTCAAAAGACAAACATGATTCTCAAGAGGTTATTCGTTATTCTTAATTATATGTAATCTAATTAGCTTATGTTCGTTCATTGGGTTAGGTGAGTTGTCAAATGTGCTTTTCTCTTGGTTCATTTATCTCTGTATTATTTTTCTTATTCCTAGTTGACTTCATTAACATCTTATATTGGCAAGTAATTCTTCAATCCAATTTGTTTCACCAGTGCCATCACTTTCTCTTTGAACACTGTCATGTAATAAACCACTTTATAATACTAGGTCATGTACAGAAACGAAGTCATTTGAGGCTAGTTCATCTTGCTTAGGAACACAATGTTGAATGCTAACACTCGCTCGATAGTTATCAATATGTTAAAGCCTTAAATACATTTGTAACTTCAAAAAATTGTTTTTTCTCCACATTTTCTTATTTGTAAACCCTCAATTGAAAAACACAATGTCAACATTCATAATGATTAACTTTATTGTAAAAATTATGTATAAATATTATATTGGAACATAAAGGAGGTGTATTACATGAAAGTATTAAAGAATAATATAGTCTTCATACTTTTTCTAGTTTTTGTTGCAACTAGTTGCTCTAATAAACAAGTGCCTGATACTATCGAAAAAAACACAAGTAAAACTAACATAGAAACAGTAGAAACAACCCAAAATGAAAAGCCAAAACATATTAAATCTATTGAATTAGAAAGTCCAGACTATAGTGATTTAGAATTTTTAAAGCATATTTTAAAAGACAAGAGAGTGGTTATGCTCGGAGAAAGCTCTCATGGAGTTTCAGAATACAGCCTCATTAAAAACAGGTTAATCAAGTTTTTACACGAAGAGCTAGGTTATAATGTAGTTGCTTTTGAAAGTGGGTTGACCGAGGTTAATATTACGAATGAGATGATGCTTGATTTCCATACAGTATTAACTGCCATGAAAAAATCTATTTATTCAGTATGGCATACGAAAAATAACATTGATTTATATACATATTTTAAGAACCAAAAATCTTCAAATCATCCTATCAACATCGCTGGGTTTGATATGAGACCAATGGGTTCTGGAGACGAATTGTTGTACCAATTTTTTAAGGATATAGATCTAGAGTATGCAAAGGATGTTGAATTTGCAGAAAAAGAATTTCTAAGATTAACAAGCAAGGAAACGGTTAACCTAAATCGAGCAACTTGGAATAAAGAAGCGAAAAAATTAATCAATCAATATAATGATTTATTGAGTGGTATTGAAGAACAATCTTCAAATCTAGCAAAACAGTTAGACTTTAATGAGATAAAATTGTTAAATAAGGTTTTTGAACAGAGAATATACTTATTATCAAATGTTTTTAATAGAGAAGAATATTATACGAATTGGCGATATGGATACAACCTTAGAGATGTCGTAATGGCAGAAAATTTAGTATGGTTACTTGAAGAAATGTACCCTAATGAAAAGTTCGTAGTATGGGCACATAATGGTCATATTATGAAAAAAAGTTCAAAAGTTTTAACAGATAGTAGTGGTATACCGCTTGTTTCATTTGTTGAGAACTTACCAGAGAGGATTAAAGAGCAATCTTATATTATCGGGCTTTATATGTATAGTGGGAAACGTGCTGATGTTTATAGAGAAATTTTTGATGTTAATATGGATCATAAAAAGAACTCAATAGAATATCGACTAAATGAACCAGGTTATCCAGTATCATTTATTAATATTGATATAACAGATAATGAAACCAATAGTTATTGGTGGAATTCTGAAGTATCGAGTAAGTCTGAGGGAGTTTATGAATCATCATTTATTCCAAGTGAGCAGTATGATGGTCTTATTCTGATTCAGCAAGCCAATCCTCCAAACTATCGTTAGAGTATCACTTTATTGTGTACTTTATTAATCTAAAGAATTTAATTATAAAAAGGAAGATCCGTATTTTACATAATAATCATGGATCTTCCTTTTATATATTATGTTTTTATCGATCTAAGCCTCTAGGATTTTTAGACAAGTCATCTTATAGATATGTCTTATCAAAGAATTGTTGCAACCAAGTAATGCCCCAAAAAACTAACCATACCGATAATGGAATGACTAAGCTCATTATTGCTTGTGAGCCCGTATAATCGATATTCTTTTTTTTCAATGCTCTATCAATGATAAAAAACAAGATAGAACAAGCTAAGCTATACCATAAAAATATAAGACCAAAAATGATATGAAAGATGCCTGATATAACTATTTCAGAATTTTCATAATTAAGCTTAGTAGAAACAAAATTACTGAGTTTATCACTAATAGTTGAGGTAGTCACTCCATACAATAATATGATTGGAAAGCTGAACATCAAATAAAAGGTTGTTGCAATAACTACAGAAGATAAATAATCTGTAATTGAGATAATCGGCTCACCAAAAGGATTTGGTACGATTAACGCTAATAAGATTGTGAATATAGAACAAGATATGGCTGCTGTTATAATTTTTCTTATTACTATGTTAGTTCAACTCCGATTCTTAATGATAATCTACCTAGATTAATATAATGTGAAAAATGGAATTTAACAATCTTATTTCCAAAGAAACTACATCAATATCTTATAGTAGCTTGTAATTCTTCAATCCAACCTGTTTTCCCTGTTCCAAAACTCTCCCCTTGACCGATGTCTTGCAGTGAGCCACTTTCATAACCAATCATTAACACTAGATCAGGTACAGAATCGAAACCATTCATAGCAAGTTTATTAAGATGAGGAACGTAATGTTGAAGCCTAACACTCGCGTAAGGATTGTTTTTAAGTTGGGATTTGTATAATTCATAAATATCTTGTCCATCCTCTGTTATAAATTTCCTATTAATATTTGTAAGATTATTCAAATCATAACCTGTTACATTTTTTATTTCTCTTGCAAGAAAATATTTATCCTCTTTTTCTTGTGTAAATTGAGTGGAATTATGTGAACTACTTCGCATAATGTGGAGAAATAGTTCTTTAGCGTTCTTATCTATGTTCAAAGCATATTCTAACTGATCAATAAGTTCATTATCCTCTGTTCCGCTTACAGACAAATTGTAATTATAAGGATCAATTGTAAAAGTCAATTTTGCATCATTAGGGATACTTATTTGGTACTTTTCAAACAAGTCTTGTAGTTGTTTATTCACTTGCTGTCTGTTAAATGCTTTATTTTCTGCAACTTCAACTTCACCATTAATTGGTTGTATTTCTCGAAAAGCTGCATCTCGAAAATCATATCCACCACATTTTTTACCATTATTTCTTATCATACCAAGTTCCATTGTTTTTGCCGCTTCTCGTTCTGCATCAGTTAAATCATGTTTATAATATGGAGAATGACGATCATAATATTTGTCAAAGATATGAGCCTTTGGATTTTTAAACATCATATTTTGCTTGTGAATCTTTCGATATTTTTCATCTAGTATTTGCTTTCTAGTATCTGATTCACTCAAAAATTCATTTCTACTTTGGATAGTTGTTGTATTATGAGTATCAGTATTTTTGAATTTTTCATGCGAGTTTTGATTATTAAGGTTCATATTATTGAGCGGAGTAGTTATAGAATTTATGTTCATTTATTTTCCTCCTTAAATGTTATTATTATATGAATCGGATTATAATAGAAAATTTTAACTTTTAATGGTAAAATATGAGTGGCTTTTTATTGTTTATTCTGGATATCATTTATAGGTTAGTGCAATATTTTGATTTAATTGAAAGTCAAAATTATCATCATTACACGATAACAACTTTTTAAGAGAGGAGAGAGTTATCAAGAACTAGTTATTCACTATATAGATGAATACGCTAAGCATAATCCTGAATTCTTATTTAGAGAAAAGAGAGAAAAGATAACATTTATAATAGCCTGTTCAGTAAAAGGTAGCTTCATAGATTTACCTTTTCTAAACAATAACAATCTTGATGGCATATTTGGAAAAGAACCTACTGAAGCATTAAATTCAAAATTGACAGAAGTGGTAATGATAATTCTTTCAGAAATACACAAAAAAGCACCACCGTAATGCTCGTTACGTATGATGTAAAGGTCGCTGTACATACAGAAAGTACGATGAAAAATATAGTTATAATAAGAGAAGAGGAGACGACATATTGAAATGGTTCGTAGAAAATGGGTTATTAAATAGTATCCGCAACCCACTTTTAGTTTATTATTAAAGTAGAAAAGTCTCTCTTATTTCATGATTGATAGTAAATTCCATATAGATGACAAGATAGGTTAGAATAAAATAGTTATAACTATTAGTTATTCAATATATGAAAGTAGGTGGTTATCATTTCTAAGAGAACGATTTTACCCATATATCTTATTTTTATTATTAGTAGTATGTTTCTTTTCCAATACGTCGCTTTTATTTGGATAAGTATGAGAGAACTTACTGAACCTTTTTATAGTATTAGTTATCAGCTGAAACTTTATTATGTTATTTGTTATCCATTATATTTCCTACTATACTCAAGCATCATTACTTTCTCCATCAGGTATTTTGGCAAAAACCATAATGATCTAAAAATAAACTGGTTTCATTATAGTAACTTGATAATTTTTATTTATTTGATAATAATGTTTAGCTTTCGACTTTTTCTCTAAAATAAATACATAAAATGATTATGAAATTATTGTGATAATTCTTTTAAGCTATCATACTTAGAATTGTAATAAAATATAGAAGAAGAGGGTGGAAAATAAGCGAGTTCAGATTAGTGTCTAAGAAAAATATTGATTATTTCTAACTAAACAGCTATTAAAAACTCATCTATTATTTCACTAGAAGATGCACTAAATAACGGAGGTTAAATTTTGAAAATTAAAAAAACAAGAGAAATTACTTTGGTCAGTTTATTAGCTGGTTTGATAATTGTCACAGGAATGATTAAGATCCCTTCATTTGTGCCTGGATCAGAATTTCAAATATCCGCTCCTATATCTGTAGCTATTGTTGCAGTTTTTGGATTTTGGAGGTATATATGGGCAGGCGTTATGGCTAGTTCAATACTGTTTTTATTAGGTTTACATACAATATTAAATGTTGAAATTTCAATGATTTTTAGAATCGTAGTCGGTGGAATCGTTTCTGTCTTTGGTACATCTTTTCCTGTATTAATAATGGCAGGACCAATAGGATCTTTTGTCGCTAGGTTGGGACTAGCCAAAACATTAGATGTTACACCTTGGCCTCTAATAATAGCTGCAGTACCAGGAATGGTTTTTACTATGTTAGCAGTCATACCACTTACAAAAGTTCTAAAAAAGGTAACGAAAGAAGTTGGTTATTTTGACAAGTGATAATTATTATAGCTTAAGAATGAGAGCATCAGAAGGAGAACCTCACGAAAAAGGAGGGAAGCATATATCTGGAGGAGAATTATTAGCAACAGAATTAGAAATTCAAGAATATCTAAATAATCTTTTTAATAAAGCATATACACATAGTAGAGGAAAACCAGATTTCATAAACTTAGCAATTGAAAGGGTCCAACAGCCTATTACCGTATTAAATCCATTGCCTGTCACGACCCTTGAAGTTCAAAGTCCTATTAAGGGTAGAGAATTATCATATTCTTTATTGCAAAATTGTGGGGTATCTAAAATGGCTATACATAATGCAATAAACACCCTAGACAAGAACATTCATGTCAGTGGAGCGTTAATTGTTGATTACAAAACAGGTGAGAGATTAGACGGAAAGTCAGAAGGTGTGCGTGTTTCAAGAATAGGTTGGGATCAGGAAAGCTATAAAGAATGGATAAAGGGTACAAGTTATTCAATAAATCATCCTATTAAAGATGCACTCACTTTGACTACGAAGGTAAATGCACACCCTTCGACAGTCGCTGAAATATGCTGGTCTGATGACCCTGAGATTACAGTTGGTTATGTTGCAAACTCTCAGCATGGATACCAACGTATTTCACCTATGAAAGATGTAGGAGATTCTAAAGGAGGAAGGTTATTTTTCGTGAATTTGAATAGTAATGACATTGATTCATATATTAGTTATTTGCAATGTGAGCCAGTGTTAATAAAGTAGGTGAATTGTTAAATAATTCAATTTGTGCAATTATTTCTATTAATAGTTTTTAGTGTCTTATTAAAGGGAATAGGAAAGGTATAAGTTTTTTTAGAGTAAAGAATTCTTAATAAAACCTATATATCTTATTTTATAGTAATAATATAAAAATTTGAATTCACATTAAAAAGTGCACCTTCATTATTAGAATCAATCTAATAAAAGGAGGTGTTTTCTTATGGAAAAATTAATTAATATCAGTATTACTTAATTATGTGATTTAAAGAACAGGTGAATTATTAAGGGAATACTGGAATACATTAGATTAATTAAAGGCAATATCTTTCTGAAACAGCAGATATGAACGTAAAATTGAGATATTTGTATATGTGTAAATTATTGATGTTCTTTATTATATCATGGAGTGGATGACTGAGTTACGTCATGTATAGATGAAATTTAAGGAGGAGAATCATGAAAGCGATTATGTATACTAGATATGGATCATCAAATGTTCTCCAACTCAAAGAGGTTGAAAAACCTACTGTAAAGGATAATGAAGTATTAATAAAGATATATGCGAGAACAGTGTCTTCCGGGGATGTAAGAATGAGAATTGGTAGTAGAAAGTCATTACCTCTTTGGCCAATTTCAAAAATGGCAATAGGTTTCACGAAGCCAAAAAGAACAATACTAGGAATGGATTTGGCTGGGGAAATTGTAGAAGTAGGCAAAGATGTAAAACTCTTTAAGCAAGGTGATCAAGTTTATGGATTTAACGAAAAAGGCACTTATGCTGAGTATATAAGTCTGCCTGAAGATGGTCCTATCACAATAAAACCAGAAAGTATGACTTATGAGGAGGCCGCAGCAGTTCCCTTTGGCGCAGTATCTGCATTGTATTTCCTCAGAAAAGGAAATATTCAAAGTGAACATAAAGTTCTTGTTTATGGGGCTTCTGGAAGTGTAGGTACGTATGCAGTACAGCTTGCCAAATACTTTGGAGCAGAAGTTACAGGTGTATGCAGCAGTACGAATGTAGAATTGGTGAAATCACTTGGAGCTGATAGAGTAATTGATTACACTAAAGAAGATTTTACAAAAAACGATCAGAGCTATGATATTATTTTTGACACTGTAGGAAAAACAAAGTTTTCGAATTGTAAAGCATCGTTAAAGCCAAAAGGATACTATGTTTTAGCTGTCATGAATTTTAAACAGTTATTTGAAATTTTGTGGACTTCAAAAATAGGTAGCAAAAAAGTCGTAAGTGGATTAACACCAAGTCGATCTGAAGATTTAACATTTCTTAAAGAGCTTATTGAAGCAGGAGAAATAAAACCTGTTATAGATAGAAGTTATCCGTTTGAAGAAATTGCTAAAGCACACGAGTATGTTGAAAAGGGACATAAAAAGGGAAATGTTGTAATAACGTAAGGTCATTCTATTATGACTGCTTTAACCTGTTTGCCTCCTTTTTAAAACGTTTGCAAATTCTAGCATTCTATTTCATAATTATATATGAATTTACTTATAGTGTAAAAATTAATAACAATAGGTAAATGAACTCATATATATGACAATGTAGCTAACAGTATTACGTTATGAAATAGTAAAGTAATTGACCTAATAGCAATATCTAGTTTGTTGCATAACATATCGATAAGGAGAAACAGTTGTATGAAGAATGTCATAGAAGCCGTTGAATTCAAATTAAAAAGTGCAAAATATCATTATCATCAATCACTGGAAGCTTCATCCCAATTGAACAAAGAAAATATTCATATTTTTATAAGTGAATTTTGTGCCATGATGGAAGTTTTACAAAGTGGAATTGAGATAGCTAGTTCTTGCGCATTGAAACAAAGTGCTGTTGACGTAAGAACGTTTGAAAAGTCTATGAATAAAGAAGATAATGACAAACTGAAGTATATTAAACAATTTTTAAATGCAAATCAAAAGGGTAATGTGTTTGAGATTTCTGATAATGAAGAAGTACAAATTATTCCTATACCCAAAAGAAACAAGTTGGAATTATTTGAAAAGCGTAACGTATTAAAGTATATGAATGATACTATGACTTTATCAGAAAAGATAATTAATGATTATATGGAGATCTATGAAAAAAGCGCGACTCATTTTGATCAATCATGGCGAACCATAGATGTCAATCGAACTTCTTTTTTGTGTAAGGAATGTGGAAAGTTTGTTACTAAAATTTTAAATCATGTGGGGAATCTAAGTGATCTTTCTCTAAAGGATGGAGAACCGTTTATTTCACGGCGAGAATATGTTTATGGGCATGAGTTGATTAGAGCTGACATTCTACCTGTCAGTACAATTACTGAAGATGAAGTCATTGTACCAATTAACATGCTATATTTTGATGCAAAAAAAGAACCAGCAATAGGATGTTGTGGTCCAGATGCTTCTACTTTTAATATATACTGCAGGAATGGACATGCAGTAGGTATGGAAGCTGCCGATTGTTGGATGCCTCATTTTGTAAGAATTCCTTTAGATAAAGTAACTAGAAGGGAAGTAATTTAAATTCTATTTGTATTGCTGTTTTTTACATCGTACCCTTATAGATTTTCACAATAGCGGGTTGTTTGACAATCAAAGTTTCTATCTGATACATAAGAAATTTTAGATTCCTTTATATAATAATTGCTTATTTACTCATTATATGTTCCTAGTTTTTGGATTTCAGATAATTTTATGAAAGTCTATTAAAAGTGATAAAATGAATAAATCAAACTTAGATAATTAAAGTATAATCATTAGAACAATAAACAAGGGTGAGTGTTTGCTCTTGTTTTTTTTGTTTAATATAAACAGAAAGTGTGGTACTTAGAGAGCAAAACAAAATGAGCACAATAGTGGATTACATTAACTTTGGAATCAGAAAATATAGTATTATATATAATTGAAAAATATGGAATATAACAAAGTTTCAAAACCTTTTTTTCCTAATTTATCTTTTTTTATGTAATGATGTTATGTATAATCTATATAACATCATTACAAGGAGGAAATTTATATGCAAAAAAGCCTAACATTCTTTTCAAACCAACAAATAGGGGTGAAAAAGTTCGGATAGGTAAATAAACAAATATTCCAGAAATGTTCACTCCTGTTTGTTTAATAACAGACTAAACATCAAACAGGAGGATAATAAATTGAAAAAGGATACATTAGCTTCACATAATATTCGTGTTCTATTTTGGGCAAAATTATTTGGAAGTGTTCGATTTATACAACCCGTACTAGCTTTGTTTTATTTCTCACGAGGATTAGATGAAGCGTACATTCTGTGGGTTTTACTCTTTTGGAGTACAGGTGTATTGATCGGTGAAGTTCCAACAGGTATGTTTGCTGATCGTTATGGTGCAAAACTATCATTTATGATTGGTGCAATATTAAGTTTAGTTAGTCATGGAATGCTCATTTGGGCGTATGAACCATGGATTTTCTTCTCAAGTAGTCTATTAAGCGGATTTGCTGTCACATTTTTCAGTGGGGCAGATGAGGCATTAATCTATGAATCTTTGAAAGAGTCGAATGAAGAAAATAAGTTGGATAAAGCATTAGGAATTATTCAATCGGCACAATCGGTTGTAATGGTATTTGTATTAATAATAGGTGCGATTATTGCAAAAGATTTAGCTGATGAACAGTTTATTTTACTCATTCTGTTGGGGATTATGTTTCAGTCCGTTCAAATTGTTTTGCTATTCTTTGTTAAAAATCCATCAGAACAAGGAAATTACCGTGAAAATCCTTTTAAGCAAGTAAAAGAGGGAGTAAATGCGATAAGAAGAGCCCCGCAAGTGTTATGGATGTTCTTAAATATTACACTCGTATTTATCCCAACTGCAGCAATATTTGATAATTTTAATGATAAACTACTCAATGATGCTAATGTACCAGTCTATTTAATCGGAGTTGTACTTGCTGTTCTTGCGATTCTAAGCTTTTTTGTATCAAGATCAATCGGATGGATAACATCTCAAATTTCTCGAGTTAAAATATTACATTTAACTGGTGGGATTGGAGTAATTGGATTATTATTCCTAGCTTTCTATCGAGATACACTGTGGATTTTACTTATTATCATGGTACTGTTTCGTTTTGTAAGGACGGTGCGTTACCCAGTATATGCGCAACTAGCCAATGACATCATTCCATCGAATGTAAGAGCGACAACAATTTCGTTGCTATCTATCATAGATTCAGTTTGTGATTTAGTTATTTTCAGTAGTGTGGCAGGAATCGCGGTATATGGGTTTGATAAAATGTTTTTAGCTGCAGCAGCTGTCGCATTAATCGGAAGCTTATTGCCAATTCGTCCAGTATTGAGAGAGGATAACTAAGTGTCAATTATAATCGGGGTCTTACTGATCATTTAAGTAGTTACATGCATCTTACCTACAACCTTTAATAAGACATCATAGATGTACAGGATACTTGTTTTTTTTGGAGATCCTAATATGAATGAAGTGAACTACACCTCTAATTTGTATATATAATCTTACTATTAGAGGTGTAGTTATTAGTTAGGTATACTCTATAGTCCGTAATTTATTACTAATTCTAAAATAAAAAAAGTAGCAAGGTATTTTCTAATAGATTTACATAAAAAAGAGATCTCACTACTATTATGTTAGTTGGGAAGTTTTTTTATTTTGAAACAATAGTATAAAAAAACAAATACAAATACTAAATAAGTAAACTGTAGGACTAAATTCTAAGATTTTATCGAATAAAATGTCTGTTTGTGAAGATGAATTAACATTATCACTCGTGTTGAGTGTAAACTGCTCAATTAAGAGATAAATAGCATTGAGAAAAGATAAAGTTATAAAAAGCATCATCAGTTTGAAAGATCGTTGAAAAATAACAACTAAAACTATACCTATACCCGAAACTATTAAAGGAAGAGTAGCATGCAATTGTTCATAAAAAGAAAATGGTTCCACACTAGCCAGACCAATTCCTATCCATCTCAAAAAACTATATGAAAAACCAACTAAACTGCCAATTATACATAGTGATATCGCGATTTTTTTCATGATAGCTCCTTTCTTATGAAGATATCTAATAACATTATGTAGTTGTCGTTCTTAAGGTGGGTTATCATAAGTCTAAATAATGAAATAATAGTTGTCAATTTTCCTTACACAATCAACAACATCACGAAATGATTTTGAAACTTGATTTAATCGCGGTTCATGTCTTTTATTAAATTTAATAAGAGTTTAATTAGAATGAAAACAAAAGGAAGTCAGGAAGAAATAGTACTTTGGAATAAGCTTTTAGATTTATTAAATCTGTACAAAGGTTTTAAATTTCATTCTATGAAGTAAGCGGAATGTCTCAGATGGCTTCCGCTTTTTAATTTCATATTATTTCTCGGGCAAGCGCATAATTTGACATACTTACCAAACTATTCGTTTGCGTATACATCTAAATCCTAAAGTAATTTGGAGGAATTTAACAATGATTGTTGAAATATAGAACTTAGTGGAATCGAAAGTACTTAAGTTGTATAGAAGACTTATTAATAAAATGTAAGGAAATAACTACCTAAATAATTTGTTTTTTATTAAATTATCCCTTGCCATATTTTAAGGTGACATTTTTTGATGAACTAAAAATTTGGAGGTTCAAACTAGGGAGTACTTATATTGTGTGAAAGGCTGTGAAGTTATTTGAGCGATTATAAAGCTATGCTATTTGATTTAGATGATACCTTAATTAATAGGGATCAAGCTGTAGAAAAAATGTATTTAACTATTTTAGATACATGTTATCAGAATGTTACACCATTAGAAAAAAACGAAATGTTACAAAAGTTCAAAGAATATGATAAAAAAAGCTATGGAGATAATAATAAAATAAAAGTTTTGAAATCTTTTTTTGATGAATTTCCACCTAAAAATAGAATACCACGCAATTACATACAAGATTTTTGGAATGAAAAATTTCCGCATTGTTTTACTATTAATCAACATACTATGAATATCATAAATATTATAAAGACACATGTAAAAGTTGCAATTATAACAAATGGCTCTACTCAGAGACAAAAAGCAAAAATAATAAACACTCATTTAAATAATTTATTTGATACAATAATTATTTCTGAAGAAGTGGGATTTAGTAAGCCTGATAGACGCATATTTGAATTAGCATTAAATAAGCTTAATGTGCAAGCGGAAGATGCATTATTCGTTGGAGATGACATCAATAGAGATATAGGTGGTTGTCAAAATACAAATATAAAAGGCATATGGTTTAATCCTCATATGAACAAAAATGAAACTAAAATAAACCCATATGCTGAGATCAATTCTTTTGATGAATTATTAAGTTATTTTACATAATAAGTATAATCAAAGGTACATCGCGATTATGTAAATACAGAACCTTACTTTGTTAGGGCGCATTTAGGAGATTAACCTTGGAATGAGCCATATCCATATACCTTAATCCTTTATATAGCTCATATGCATTTAGTGGTGGAATTCTTGCTTCATTTTCACCATTTTAGATTAAAGTAGGAGTAAAAGCTGGTTTAATAAATGTAATAGGTGATGTTTTAGTATGGAAGTTGATACAAAATTAATTATATTTAAAGGAATGGCAAATAGCGCTGAACATCCAGGAATTAATGTAGTTATAATGCAGTAGAATTTGGGTGTTTTTCACACCATATTCCTGGAGAAAATATGGATAATTTTAGGATTTTATAATTTATAGATGGATATCCGTACAGGATGCACAAAGATGGAGCAGTCTTCTTAATGAGGCTGTTTTTTATAAGAGTCTTCAAGATTGTAATTTTTCTCAATATTGTTAATCCACATTTTCCTGACGTTACCTCTAGTTGGCTGATTTTTTGGAATTTTTAGCAACTGTCGTTATAGATTTGAAGACAAATTACACCTGATTAGTATTTTAAAATAAGTCCCATTTCGTAAATATTGCTGCAGTTTAGTTTAAAAAGGAATAATTTTCTTTTTATCGTATTATGTTAATTCAACTAGAAAATACGATCTGTGAACAATAACTATACACAAGAATGGAGTTCTTTAATTGGTTAAGAAAAGCATAAAGTTTGCCTTAAGTTACTTTTTAACTTTAACCGTTTGGCAGCTTATCTTTAAAAGTAAAATAAATTGGATAGAAAATATAGCCATCAGTTTTATAACGTTTTTGATTCTATTGTTTTATGAATGGTCTAAAATACCATATAATTGGAAGAAGGATGATGATAGATAATACGAGTAGAAAAGAATAATAATATAATTGTTTTACAAGAGAAAGAAGTAGATGAAGTACTGAAAAGGGTAATTTGTTTTATAAAACACAACTTATTGAACGATTTCAATGGAATAATTGTAGGTTTCATCATTTGTGATTATATTCTCGAACATTATGAATTCAAGTATAAATATATACTCATTCAGTAATTTTAGAGTAAAATATCACTTAAAGCGTAACCATAATAATAGGCTACATTTTTTAAAAATACAAAAGGAGTTCTTTTTGAATGAACGATTATCTTCTCAATATATATGAAATATTTTCATCTATCATACACAAAAATATTTATATCGATATCGCGATTGCTTTACTTATCCTATTAGTTTTCTTGTTAATTAGAAAAATAATTGCTACACGTATTATCAAAGCATCGTTAAAGCTGACATCTAGAACAAAGACTAATTTAGATGATAATATTGTTCGTTCTTATGAGAAGCCATTAAGAGTGTTTATTATCGTTATTGGACTTTATTTAGCTTGTATCTATCTACCTCTAGAAACTAATCAAATAAATTTAATTAATAAGGTCTTTAAATCAATGATTATTGTCACAATATTTTGGGGTATTTATAACTTAACTAACTCCTACTCAACATTTATTGTAGATATAGGGAAAAGAATGGGATTAACAATAGACGAACTATTAGTACCATTTTTAACTCGAATTACTCGACCGTTAATTCTATTGTGTGGTGTAACTATTATAGCGGATTTGTGGAACTATAATATTAGTGTTTTAGTTACTGGTTTAGGAATAGGGGGATTAGCGTTTGCATTAGCAGCACAAGACGCATTAAAAAATATCTTCGGAGGAGTAATCATTATAACCGAAAAGCCCTTCAAGAAAGGTGATTGGATCCAAACACCAAGCGTTGAGGGAACGGTAGAGGGCATCACATTCCGCAGTACTCTTATTAGAACATTTGCTCAAGCTCTAGTTACAATACCTAACTCAAAACTCTCAAACGAAGCAATAACGAATTGGACTAAGATGGGCAAGAGAAGAATTACATTTAACTTAGGAGTAGAGTATCGAACCCCTAAAGCAAAAATAGAAAGAGTGATATTCAAAATCGAACAAATGCTTAAAACGCATGAAGAGATCGATCAGGAAACCATCTTTGTTAAATTTAATGAATTCAGCGAGAGTAGTTTAGACATATTTTTATATTTCTTCACAAAGACGACAAATTGGGAAAAGTGGTTAGATGTAAAACAAGACTGCAACTTACGAATTATTGAAATTTTAGAAGAGGAAGGAGTGCAAATTGCGTTTCCTAGTCAAAGCCTTTATTTCGAAAATGACTCTCAACAATATGATAATGGCGTACAAAGATCGAAGCAATTCTAATTAGCTTCGATTTTTGTGTGTTTTACTATTTTCTTATGAAAAGCAAAAACACTTTGTTGTACCTTGCAAGAACTCATTAGTTTGGTTTTATTATCCAACTTGTTAACTCCTTTCAAAATACATTCTTTAACAAATAAGTGACAATAACAAATTAATGAGTAATTGGAGGCAACTCTGATTGTTGATTTTCTTTAAGTGATATATGAAGTTTTTCATTTCCAGATATAGAACAGTAAAATACGGTTGTTACGTCTACTATATTCTTTTCTAGTAATTTATGTCTTAACCAGTTTTCATCTTTGTTCAGTCTCTTTAATAAATCCAATTGTATTTCCCCATCTAAAATGACAGGAATTTCATATTCTTCAGCGATTTTATGTATGCCAAGATCTTGTCTTGTAACGAATTCCTTCATCGGTATCAATTTTACGGATAATTTTCCATTTGCTTCAACAATAGCTATTTCCACATCTTCCACATAGAAGACATCTTTCTCACGTAGCATTTGTAACACATTATCAATTGAATATTGAATTTTTTTCATATTTTCCATTAATAATTTCCCCTTATGAATAACGATAGTTGGTTCAAGTGTAAGCATCTTACCTATTTTACGATTTTTTATTTTCAGAAATGTTATCCCCTTTTGGATAATAGCAATGGCAACCATTGCTACAACTGTAGGAATATGATTAATTTCTGGATTAGCAATGTCGGCTCCAATTACAGCCGCAAACACCATTACTGCAAGAAAATCAAACACAGGTAACTCACCTATTGAACGTTTTCCCATATAAAGTCCTAATAGTAACATAAATGGAAGAAGTGTTATAATACGTCCTAGGACTTTGACTGAATCCATTAAAACATCCACAATTCTTCACCTCATAACCCTTATTACTGATATTTTCCCCATTTTATGAGTTAAGTTATACAGTAAATCAAATGAATGTGAATGATGTATTAATTTGCGTAAAATTCTGGAGTTAGTGAGAGATTTGAAATCAGGTGCATTCAATTCAACAGACAGGGAGTTCATATACAAGGAGAGTTTGTGGTGGATGAAGAGGGGTATTTTTACAATTAAAGTTGTTGAGAAATGCACATTTTTTACTAAGGTTTAATTAAGATTTGATTTCGAATTCAAAGAGGTTTCAGCTTTCCTATTTGAAACAACATTATTATGTAGATGCATTTAGATGGTTATAGACAATCTAATAAAAGGTGTTTCTCTTAACACCATACAAATACAAGAAAGATATATTAAAAGATTCTTATTTGAAGAAGGTGCATAGATATTGTATTTAAAGATATTTTTAAAAGTAATTAGCTTAGTTTCTCTCGTACTTGTTGGAATTACTTTCTACTATTTCTATTCAACGAGCGTAATTAAACAGTTAAATAATTACACACTAGAAAAATATGGAGAAAAGGTAGTCCTTATTGATAGAGGAAAGGTTCATACCGGTAATATGGGAGATACCACTCACAAAGTCGCTTTAAAAAAAGAACCGGAATTTGTTTTTGACATACGTGTGGATGGGAATTTATTTGGAAGAAAGTTTGTTGTTGATGAAGATAGCTATGAATACGCGGAATTATCTTTCGCTGAATACAAAAAATTAGAACCTTATCTCGATAAAATATCTTCACTAAATCTAAAAAGAGATAAAGAGTACAACTATGTTTCATTCAAACGAAGTTCTGTAAAAGATTTTTTCATACTAAATGTATCGGACACATCGAGCTTCGACTATAAAAACTTAGAAGAACAAAACATAGCAAGGTATTTTAAATTAATTGAAATCATTAAAAAATCAGGTGCTAATATCAGCGAAGTCAAGATAGTCGTTCGCAACAATTATATTTACAGATTGACGATAAAAAGACCGAATGACATTAATTCAGAACAGCAGCTATATTTATGATTTAAAGTAATGTAATTAAAAAAAGTAATCTTTATGTTTAAATTTCTTGACTTATTGAAAGTAAAAAGTAGAAAGTATAAGCTTTCATGTCATATTACATATCTAAAGTTGGGGAAGAGTCATTGTTTTGTTATGGTTTTTGTTTAGTTAACATAATGTATCTTATAGGAAGTTAATGATTCGAGAGTAATAATGCAGCTTTTTTTGATTTTTTGTCTCATATCAAAAGTAAACTTATAATATTGAGACGAAAGAAAAAATTACGCTTGTCCAAATTTAATTTTATGTATCCAAATTAAGATGTTTTGTTCATTAAAAATGTATTATTTAATAATATTGTCTAAGTTTTGGTGTTTTTTAGCTATATTTTAAAATTGTAATTTTTATCATTACTAAGAATTCCATTTTATTGAATGTTCTAATGATATTTTATCAATTTCTTACATATTGATTTATATACTTACTTCCTGTTAAATTATCTGAAAATATTGACAATTATTTCATTATATTATATTTTAGTAATTACATAAGAATAGATGGTAATAGACTATATAGGAGGAATATTATGAATGACCTGAGTAGTTTAGTTGTTGTTATTACTGGTGGTGGCAGTGGCCTTGGTAAAGAAACAGCTATTTCATTTGCAAATCGTGGTGCCAAAGTTGTTATTTGTGGTCGTAGAAAGCAGAAGTTAGATAAGGTTATAGACTTACTCCCTTCTTCCCTTCAACAAAATATGTTAACAATTGAAGCTGATGTATCGGTTGAGGAAGATGTGAAGCGACTTATTCAAGTTACAGAAACGAGTTTTGGTCAGATTGATGTTTTAATTAATAACGCTGCTGTTTTTGAGCAACATGATATTATCGATATGCCATTAGAATCCTGGAGTTACCAATTTACTAATAATGTAACAAGTGTGTTCTTAATGACGAGAGAATGTATACCTATTATGCAGAAACAACAAAATGGACGAATCATAAATATTACATCAGGTTTAGCTAAAGAAGGAGCAGCAGGCTTTGCAGCATACAGCGCAAGTAAAGCTGCCATTGAAACATTTACTTATTCTTTAGAAGATGAAGAATATAAAAGTGGAATAAAATCTTATGTCTTTAATCCAGGAGTAATGAAAACCAATTTACAAGCTCAAGGTGATGACCCAGCAAATATAGCTCCTTATCTTGTTGAGCTTGCCACTGGTGATTACGAAGTGCAAAAATATGTTTTCGATACGAGTTCAATTTCTTTGGAGAAGACATATCATCAAAGTTAATTTTAATTTATTACAGACATCCTCTGCCATTATAGTATACAGAGGATGTCTGTTTGTTATACTGGATAGACGCCGTGTTTACGTTCAGTAAATACTTGATATTTACTAGAATATGCATCAAAACGAGTAATTAATTCACTACGAAGCTTATTAGGCTCTACGATGCCATCAACAATTAATTCTGATGCAAGACGATAGATATCTATATCCTCTCGATATTCTTTCCGTTTCTCCTCGATAAACGATTGACGTTCTTCTTCTGGCAATTGAGCTATTTTATTTGCATAAACAGCATTTACAGCTGCTTCTGGGCCCATTACTGCGATTTGAGCAGAAGGTAGTGCAAGACAGCAATCTGGCTCAAATGCAGGCCCTGCCATAGCATATAAACCCGCACCATATGCTTTACGAACAATAACAGAGATTTTAGGAACAGTCGCTTCACTCATTGCAGAAATCATTTTTGCACCATGACGGATAATACCTGCTTTTTCAACACGAGTTCCGATCATAAATCCTGGGATATCGGCAAGGAATAGTAATGGAATATTAAAAGCATCGCATAGATTAATAAATTTTGCTGCTTTATCAGCAGAATCATGGAACAATACGCCACCTTTCATACGTGGCTGATTTGCAATAATACCAACTGATTTTCCATCAATGCGAGCTAGACCAGTAATAAGCTCTTGAGCAAACAATTTCTTAACTTCACAGAAGGATCCTTCATCAACTAGTCGTTCAATTAAATCATGCATGTTAAATGGTGCATTCTGATTTTCAGGAATGATTTCTGAGATTGATTTCGGGAATTCCTTTGGCTCCAATGCTTCAGCAACTGGCGGATTATGCTGATAGTTTTGTGGAAAATAAGATAGATAATTTCGAGCAAATGAAATTGCTTCTTCCTCTGATTCAGTCAGGACATCACCACAACCTGAAATTGAGCAATGCATCTTTGCTCCACCCATTTCATCAAGAGTAACCTTTTCACCGATAACCATTTCAGCCATTCGTGGAGAACCGAGATACATAGATGCATTCCCATTGACCATTACAACAATGTCACAGAACGCTGGTATATAAGCTCCTCCAGCTGCTGAAGGACCAAATAATAAACAAACTTGTGGCACTCTTCCAGATAATTTGACTTGATTGTAAAAGATACGCCCTGCACCACGACGACCTGGGAACATTTCGATTTGATCTGTAATCCTTGCACCAGCAGAATCTACTAGATAAAGCATTGGCAATTCTAATTTCTCGGCAGTTTCCTGTATACGAATAATTTTTTCTACTGTACGAGCGCCCCATGAACCCGCTTTTACAGTGGAATCATTCGCCATTACACATACTTTTTGACCGTTGATTTGACCGATACCTGTTACAACGCCATCTGCAGGCAATCCATCTGCCATACAATTTGCAAAGAAAGCATCTTCAATGTCTAAACCTTCATCGAAAAGCTTTTCTAGCCGCTCTCGTACAAACATTTTCCCTTTTTCCGCATTCTTTTCATGATATTTAGCATCGCCGCCTTTTTCAATCTGCTCAATACGTTCTTGTAGCTTCGCTTCAAACGACATCTTTTGCTCCTCCTTCATGTTTGTACTCATTATGACTATTCTCCTTTGTAATTAGGTTTTCGTTTTTCTTTAAATGCTTGTAGGCCTTCTATTCTGTCTTTCGTTGGAATGGTAATTGCATAAGCCATTTCTTCAATCTTTAACCCAGTTTGTAAGTCAACCTCTGAACCCCGATTAATTGCAAGCTTTGCTTGACGAACGGCTATAGGACCATTATTACTAATCTTTTCGGCAATCTCATTTGCTTTATTAAGTAACTCATCTTGTGAAGTTATATGTTCGATAATGCCATATTCAACAGCTTCATTTGCTGTTAAACGAGCAGCAGTAAAGATTAATTCTTTTGCTCTTCCTTTACCGATTAACCTTGTTAAACGCTGTGTTCCACCCGCTCCAGGGATAATTGCAAGTGAGGTCTCTGTTAAGCCAACTTTTGCATTATCTGAAGCAATTCGAATATCACAAGATAATGCAAGCTCAAGGCCACCTCCAAATGCCGCACCATTAATTGCGGCAATGACAGGCATCGGCAATGACTCTAGTTCATCCATTGTGTGGCGGATGAGGGAGACCGTCTTTTTAACTTCTACTTCACTCATTCTGGAACGCTCTTTTAAATCCGCTCCAGCACAAAAGATTCTTTCACCAGCGCCAGTTATAATGACACAACGAATAGATGTATCGAACTTAATATCTGTTAATACTTCATGTAAATTAAATAACATGTCTTTTGAGAATGCATTTGCAGATTCTGGACGATTCAATGTAATCGTTATGATACCTGAATCACTTTTTTCTACTTGTACCGTATGTACCATTTCTTTCTCCTTTCTATCTTTCTATGAATAACAAGTTGCTCGATGAACTTGTAGAGAATGACTCGGTAACGGTTTGTTAATTTTTGCTTCGATAAATTGCGAAGCTTTTAACAATTTATCTGCTTGAATTCCTGTAGTTATTCCCATTCCTTCAAGCATGTATATCAAGTCATCTGTAGCTAGGTTACCGGATGCCCCTGGTGCATAAGGACATCCCCCTAAACCACCTAGTGAACTATCAAACTTCGTAATCCCCATTTGTAACGAAGCAAGCACATTTGCTAACGCTGTTCCCCTTGTATTGTGGAAATGCATGGCTAATTTGTCAGATGGAAAGCGTTTTAGAACCTCTTCAAGTACTTGTTCTACTTGCCTTGGATTCGCTACTCCGATCGTATCACCTAATGATAGTTCACTAATCCCCATTTCAAAGAGGTTTTCAGACACATGTAGAACGGCATCTATAGGTACATTACCTTCATATGGGCATCCAAACACTGTCGATACATAACCTCTAACAGTTTTGTTTTCTTTAAGTGATGCTGCTACAACTTCATTCAAGACAGGAAACGTTCCATCGATCGTTTTGTTAATGTTCTTCATATTATGAGACTCACTTGCTGACATGAATACAGAACATTCGTCAACATCAGTTTCTAAAGCCCGTTCTAAGCCTTTCATGTTAGGTACGAGTGCAGCATAAGTAATGGTTTTTTTTCGTTTAATTTGCTTTAAAACATGAACTGCATCCTTTAACTGTGGAATCCACTTTGGATGCACAAAGGAGGTGACTTCGATATATGAAAGTCCAGTTTCTGAAAGTTGATTAACCCAATCGATTTTGTCTTGTGTATCAATGAATACCTTTTCATTTTGCAATCCATCTCTTGGACCAACTTCCTTTATCGTAACTGAGTTTGGTAGATTCATCGAATACCTCCCATTATTCAATTATTGCAATTGGGTCACCTTCATTGACGAAGTCACCTTCATTAACCTTTAACTCTATTACTGTTCCATTTGTCTCAGCAGCAATAGGAATTTCCATTTTCATAGACTCTAGAATGACAATATCCTGTCCCTCAGTTACTTCATCACCTACACTCACCACAATTTTCCATACATTACCTGCCATATTAGAATTTAATACTGCCATTTCCTTTTCCTCCTCTATTTCTGCAAATTAGGTGTATTTAAATAGTATTTATCAACAAAATTTGTTGTCGTTTCTCCTTCAATAAACTTTTCATGTGAAACAACATCTTTGAGCATTGGAATATTCGTCTTAATGCCTGCTACATGATAGTCATTCAATACTTTAATCATTTGTTCGATTGCTTCAGTTCTTGTTTGAGCTGTTACAATAAGTTTTGCAATCATCGGATCATAAAAAGGTGTTACTTGTGATTGACTATGTACAGCTAGTTCATGACGAATATGTGGTCCTTCAGGTAATTGTAGTGCTGTGATTTTACCTGGTGACGGATAGAATGTCTTCGGATCTTCTGCATAAATACGTGCTTCAATTGAGTGATTAAGAATCTGTAAGTCTTCTTGTTTCCATTGAAGTGACTCTCCTGCTGCTATGTTCAACTGAGCTTCAACGAGATCAATTCCTGTAATTTCTTCTGTAATCGGATGTTCAACTTGTAATCGAGTGTTCATCTCTAAGAAATAGAAGTTTTTCTGTTCATCTACAAGAAATTCAATCGTACCTGCGTTTTCATAATTAATCGCTTTGGCAGCTTTAACGGCTGCTTCACCCATTTTCTTTCGTGTTTCTTCATCCAAGAAAGATGAAGGAGCTTCCTCGATTACTTTTTGATGACGGCGCTGAATGGAACATTCTCGTTCAAATAAATAAATTGTATTTCCTGACTTATCAGCAAGAATTTGAATTTCAATATGACGAGGATTAGCGATATATTTTTCTAAATACATAGCTCCGTCTCCGAAGAACATCGTTGCTCGTTTTTGATTGCCTTCAAAGCTCTTCTCTAACTCTGCATCATTACGAACAATCTGCATTCCAATTCCTCCTCCACCAGAGGAAGCTTTTAACATAACTGGATATCCCATTTCATTTGCTATTTTGATTGCATCAACTGAATCTTTAACTGGTTCAGCAATTCCAGGAACAATTGGAACACCTGCTTTATCCATTGCTTTTCTCGCTTCGATCTTGCTCCCCATCATGCCAATGGCTTCAGTAGATGGACCGATAAAAACGATACCAGCAGCCTCACATTTTTTTGCGAATTCGATGTTTTCACTCAACAACCCATAACCTGGATGGATTGCTTCAGCTCCAGTTTCCTTAGCGGTCTCAATTACTTTATCCATTTGCATATAACTTTCATTTACACGAGGTTTACCGATAAGTACAGCTTCATCAGCCATCCTTACATGTGGAGCATCAGCATCTGCTTCAGAATAAATAGCAACAGTTTGAATGTTTAACTGTTTACAAGTTCGTATGACACGGGCTGCAATTTCACCTCTATTTGCAATTAAAACCTTCTTAAACACGTTAATCCTCCTCCTTCAAAATGCATGTGAATTTATCATTTATACATTTTGATTTAACAAATCCATTGACTGCTCACGAAGCTTGAACTTTTGAATTTTTCCAGATGCAGTCATAGGATAATTAGTTGTAAATTCAATGTATCTAGGTATCTTATGCCTAGATATTTTCCCTTTACAATATTCTTTCATTTCTTCAATCGTGGCAGTTTCCCCATCCTTAAGGATGATCCACGCCATAACCTCTTCTCCATATTTCTCATCTGGAACTCCGACAACTTGAACATCTAATACTTTCGGATGTTCGTAGAGGAACTCTTCTATTTCACGCGGATATACATTCTCTCCACCACGAATAATCATATCCTTTAGTCGACCTGTTATTTTACAATAGCCATTCTCATCCATGACTGCTAAATCACCTGTATGTAACCAACCATCAGCATCAATTGCTTCTTTTGTTGCGTCTGAATTATTGTAGTACCCTTTCATGACTTGATAACCACGCGTACAAAGTTCTCCTTGAACACCAAAAGGTACTTCAACATTAGAACCAGGTTCAACAATTTTTACTTCAACATTTGGAAGTGCTTTACCAACTGATGATACACGAAGTTCAATCGGGTCATCAGTTCGAGTTTGAGTAATAACAGGCGATGCTTCTGTCTGGCCATATGCAATCGTAATTTCACTTGCTCCCATCTTATTAACGACAGCTTTCATAACTTCAATCGGGCAATTCGATCCTGCCATGATACCAGTACGTAACGATGAAAGGTCATATTTTTTAAAATCAGGGTCATTCAATTCAGCAATAAACATTGTTGGAACACCGTGTAACCCTGTACATTTTTCATCTTGGACAGTTTGTAACACTTGCTTAGGGTCAAACTCTTGAACAGGTACCATCGTTGCTCCTACTGTTACACATGCCAATGTACCAAGTACACATCCGAAGCAGTGGAAAAATGGAACTGGGATACATAAACGGTCTTCATTCGTAAGTTTCATACAATTGGCAATATTCAATGCGTTGTTCGTCAAATTATAATGTGTTAACATAACGCCCTTTGGAAATCCAGTCGTTCCAGATGTGTATTGCATGTTAATGACATCATCAGGATCAAGTGCATTCATACGTTCATCAAGACGTTGTTCTGATGTTTCGCTTTTCATGTCTAAAATATCTTGCCAAGAATATGTCCCAGGATAACGATTCTCACCGAGAACGATCACGTTTTTTAGTTTTGGTAATTTTTTCGATTGTAGCTTACCTGGCTCGGATGTTTTTAATTCTGGAACTATTTTAAACAATGTTTCAATGTATGAATGATCCCTAAAGTTTTCCATTAGAATAATAGTTGATGAATCGGACTGCTTAAGTAAGTATTCGAGTTCAGCAGATTGATAGTTCGTATTAACGGTTACCAATACTGCACCCATTTTCCCCGTTGCAAATTGACATGTTAACCATTCAGGTGTATTTGTCGTCCACATCGCAACATGTTCACCAGCTTGAATTCCTAAGCTCATTAACCCTCGTGCAGCTTCTCGGCATACTTCGTCAAACTCTTTGTATGTGTAACGTAATCCTCGATCTGCATACACAACAGCTTCATGATCAGGTTGTTTTCCCGCGACGTTTTCTAGCAACTTACCAACAGTTACATTTAATAATTCTGACATTCACGGACCTCCTTATGATTTCAAAGCATCTTACAAGCAAAATTCATCTTTATGACAGACTATTATTACTAATTACGATAAAGTAATTGTTTTTCCCTCTTTTTAACAGCCAAGTTGACGTGATATTACAAGACGTTGTACTTCTGATGTTCCTTCTCCGATTTCCATCAGTTTCACATCTCGTAGCATCCTTTCAACCTCATACTCTCTCATATATCCGTAGCCGCCGTGAATCTGAATTGCTTGATTACATGTTCTAAATGCCATTTCTGAAGCAAATAACTTTGCATAAGAAGCCTCTTTCGTAAACGGTTTGTTGTTATCCTTTAACCAAGCTGCTTTGAAAACCATATTTCTGGCTAACTCAATTTCCATCGCCATGTCTGCAAGTTTGAATTGAATCGCTTGAAACTTTGAAATTGGTTGGCCGAATTGAACACGTTCCTTCGCATATGCTAATGCACGATCAAATGCTGCTTGAGCAATTCCTACTGAAAGTGCTGCAATCGAAATACGTCCACCATCAAGTGTATATAGAAATTGTTTAAACCCTTTTTTAGGGTCACCCAGAATGTTTTCTTTCGGAATACGAACGTCTTCTAATACTAGTTCTGAAGTATTTGAACCTCGTAAGCCCATTTTTTCGTAATTGCTATTAATCGTAAATCCTGGTGTGTCTGTTGGGACAAGAAATGCGGAAATGATGTTCTTACCACGTTCATCTTTTCCTGTTACAGCGGTAACTGTAACGGTGCGAGCATAACCTGCATTAGTAATCCAACATTTCTCACCGTTAATGATATATTCATCACCATCAAGAACAGCTTTTGTACGTGTACCTCCAGCGTCTGATCCAGCGTTAGGTTCAGTTAACCCAAATGAACCTAGTGTTTCACCACTTGCAAGTGGAACGAGGAATTTTTGTTTTTGTTCTTCAGTACCAAAGTAATAAATTGGACTTGCTCCAAGAGAAACAGCTGCGGCATAGCTTAAACCTGTGCTGCCACAAGCATTTCCAACTTCTTCTACAGCTAGTGCATATGAAATTGTATCCCCTCCTGAACCACCATACTCTTCAGGAAACGGAATTCCTAATAGCCCAAGTGCACCCATTTTTTTAAACGTTTCAACTGGAAATTCTCCTGTACGATCAACGTGCTCTGCCTTTGGACGAATCTCCTTATCAGCAAAATCTCTAACCATGTTACGTATCATTAGTTGTTCTTTCGTTAATTCAAAATTCACACAAAGTCCTCCTTTAATTTTCCCAATAAATCTCTACGTAATTACAGACCGACCAGTTGGTCTGTAATTACCCACCTAAATGAAAGCGCTTTAAAAAAATTGCGCACTTCATTCTTACAAGAAGAAGTGTTGATAACTGGCTTTCTGTTTATCGGTTAGAACGGAATGTAAAATAAAATCCGTAAAGACGTTTCCGATCTCTTCAATCGTCTTTTCTCCACCTTTGCGATACCATTTATACGTCCAGTTTACAATTCCAAGTATGGACATAACGGTTATATCGATCGGTAGCTCACTACGAAATTCTTCTTGTTTTATTCCGTCTTCGATCACTTGAAAAAGGAGCTGCCTATATTCGTTTCGCTTCTTCTTGATTTGTTCATAGTATGCTGGTTTTAAATAATGACTTTCTTGGTAAAATACAGAGATGTGTGGCTTATATAAATCAAAGACTTTAACATGTGCTTGAATAATTGCGAATAATTGTTCTGAAGGTGTGTGGTAGGTATCAACCGCCTCATGAGCTTTCTCCAGAGCATAGCTTATGAATTGGTCATGAATGACATAAAGTAGTTCATCTTTTGATTGGAAATAATGATAAAAGCCGCCTTTAGAAGTTTTAGAATCTTCAACAATTTGCTTGACAGTTACACCATGGTAACCATGTGCTTCAAAAAGTTCAAGAGATGTCTCAATAATACGTTCTTTAATATTTTTCATTTTATTGGCTCCTTGATAAATAGTATAACAACAAGATTCTGAAAATTCAATCACATATGTAATTTTAAGTAAACTTTATGTTCATATAGAAAACCGGCTACAATAATAGCCGGTTTTCATTAAGTATCATCAGATGCATCCTCTTCACTTACCCACGCTTCAATTAAATCTCCTATTACGTCTGTATCCATAACAAATGAACCATTATTATAGCGATCAGCCGGGCGTAGAGATGAAACTTCCACAGACTCAATGTTATGATTTTCCGACTTCAAATAAACGGTCATTTGATTGTTAACTTGTATAGATGAAGCAATTCTATGAGGATTATTTTTAAGTTCTCTTAACATGACAATACCTCTATTTGCACGAGAGGCGACTTCAAACTCATCTACTTTCATTTTCTTAACTGCACCACGTTGAGTTGCAACAAATATGTATGGAAGATTCGTCTCAATTGCAAAACCTGTAACGACTTCATCATCTTCTTTTAAGTTGATTCCTTTTACTCCCGCAGCTCTAGGTCCTACAATATTGACGTCATTCTCATTGAACCTTAGGCCATAACCAGCTTGAGTCACGATAAATAGATCCACGTCACCTGTTGTAATAATTATATTTTTTAGTTCATCTTCTTGCTTCAGATTAACCGCTACTAGTGGCTTTGAATAACGTTGTGCTTGATATTTGTTTAATTCAGATTTTTTTACCATACCGTTTTTAGTGAAAAAGATTAAATATTTCTCTTCACTAAAATCTGAAATAGGGTATGCTGCTATTAACACCTCGTCTTTATCAATTGGTACGATGTTGGATACATGTTGACCAAGATCTTTCCAACGAATATCTGGTAATTGATGTACAGGTAAATATAAATAGTTCCCTTTATTCGTGAAAACGAGTAATGTATTTGTTGTATTAATTTCAAATTGCCCGATTACCCGATCATTTTCTTTAATTCCCATGTCCTTACCATTTGATGCGGAAAATGATCGCAGACTTGTGCGTTTGATATATCCATCCTTCGTAACAGTTACGATGACGTCCTCATTTGGCACCATTACTTCTAAATTGATTTTTAACTCTTGAATTTCAGCTTCAATACGTGTACGACGTTCATCAGCATATGTTTTCTTAACTCGTCTTAAATCCTTCTTAATGACTTGTAAAAGTGTACGTTCACTAGAAAGGATTTCGTTAAGCTCAGCAATTTTCTTTGCAAGCTCGTCCGCTTCTGAACGAAGAGCCGTAATATCGGTATTCGTTAAACGATACAGTTGTAAAGATACAATTGCCTCAGCTTGTCTTTCAGTAAAATCAAATTCTTTCATCAAGTTACGTTTGGCATCCTGCTTATCTTTAGAAGCACGAATCGTTGCGATAACCTCATCTAAAATAGAAAGTGCCTTCATCAAACCTTCGACAATATGTTGGCGTTCTTTTGCTTTTCTTAACTCATACTGACTTCGGTTTGTAACGACTTCTTTTTGATGTTCAATGTATGCATCTAATATATGTACTAAACCCATTAATTTAGGAGTTTTACGGTGGATAGCAACCATATTAAAGTTATAGGAAATTTGCAAATCCGTACTTTTATAAAGGTAGTTTAATACTCCAGCAGCATCTGCATCTTTCTTCAATTCAACTACAATGCGTAATCCAGTACGATCCGTTTCATCACGTACTTCAGAAATACCTTCTACCTTTCGATCAATGCGTAGTTCATCCATCTTCTTCACTAGATTTGCTTTATTCACTTCGTAAGGAACTTCTGTTATGACGATTTGTTCTCTACCACCACGAACATTCTCGACTTCAGCTAGACCTCTGACAACAATACGACCTTTTCCAGTTTTATATGCTTGCTTAATACCATCAAGTCCTTGAATAATTCCCCCTGTTGGGAAGTCAGGGCCTTTAATAACTTCCATTAAGTCTTCAACTGAGCAATTCGGTTTATCAATACGTTTAATCACACCGTCAATGACTTCACCTAAATGGTGTGGTGGAATATCCGTCGCATAACCAGCTGAAATACCTGTTGAACCATTCACAAGCAAGTTTGGGAAGCTAGCTGGTAGAACAACGGGCTCAGTCAACGTATCATCGAAGTTCGGAGTAAAATCAACCGTTTCTTTTTCAATGTCTGCAAGTAACTCAGAAGCAATTGGTGAAAGTCGTGCTTCAGTATAACGCATCGCCGCAGGAGGATCACCATCTATGCTCCCATTATTTCCATGCATTTCAACAAGTACATTACGTACTTTCCAATCTTGACTCATTCGAACCATTGCATCATAGACAGAAGAATCACCGTGTGGATGATAATTACCAATAACCGTACCAACAGTTTTTGCTGATTTTCGAAATGGCTTTTCTGACGTATTATTTTCCTTATACATCGCGTATAAGATACGGCGTTGAACCGGTTTTAATCCATCGCGTGCATCTGGTAGAGCACGCTCTTGAATAATGTATTTACTATAGCGTCCGAACCGATCGCCAAGAACCTCCTCAAGAGGTAAGTCCATTAATTTTTCTTGTTCAGCCAATGTCTATTCCTCCTCTACCACAGCAATGTTGTCATTTTCTAAAATATTTGTTTCTTCATCTAAGCCAAATGCAACATTGGATTCGATCCATTTACGACGAGGTTCAACTTTATCACCCATTAATGTTGTAATCCTACGCTCAGCACGTGCAACATCTTCAATTCGCACTCGAATGAGTGTTCTAGTATCAGGATTCATCGTTGTTTCCCACAATTGATCAGCATTCATTTCTCCAAGACCTTTGTATCGTTGGATCGTATAACCTTTACCGATCTTCTTCACTGCTACTTGCATTCCTTTTTCATCCCATGCGTACTCAACGACTTCTTTCTTTCCAGAACCTTTACTAACTTTATAAAGTGGAGGTAAAGCGATGAAGACTTTCCCGTCCTGAATGAGCGGTCTCATATAACGATAAAAGAATGTTAAAAGAAGTACTTGAATGTGGGCACCATCTGTATCAGCATCAGTCATAATGACTACTTTGTCATAGTTAATATCCTCAATTTCGAACTCTGGTCCAACACCACCACCAATTGCATGAATGATTGTATTTATTTCTTCATTTTTGAAAATATCAGCTAGTTTAGCTTTTTCTGTATTGATTACTTTACCACGTAACGGAAGCACAGCTTGGAAACGGCGGTCACGACCTTGTTTCGCTGATCCTCCTGCTGAATCACCTTCGACAAGATATAATTCATTTTTCTGTGGGTTACGCGATTGAGCTGGAGTTAACTTCCCACTTAAGATAGAATCTTTTCGTTTTCTTTTTTTTCCGCTGCGAGCATCTTCACGCGCTTTTCTAGCTGCTTCGCGGGCTTGCTGTGCTTTTATCGCTTTTTTTATTAACATTGAACTAACATCTGCATTCTCTTCTAGAAAATAAGCAAGTTTCTCTGAAACGACTGCATCAACGACAGATCGAGCTTCACTTGTTCCAAGCTTACCTTTTGTTTGTCCTTCGAATTGAAGCATCTCCTCAGGAATTCGGATCGAAACGACAGCTGTTAATCCTTCTCGAATATCTGTTCCTTCAAGGTTTTTATCCTTTTCTTTTAAGATAGAAACTTTTCTTGAATACTCATTAATTGTTCGAGTCATCGCTGTCTTTGCCCCAGCTTCATGTGTACCACCATCCTTCGTACGTACATTATTTACAAAGGATAGAATGTTTTCTGAGAATCCATCGTTAAATTGAAAAGCAAATTCCACTTCAATTCCTTGCTGTTCACCTTCAAATGCAACAACAGGATGTAGTGTATCTTTCTCTTCATTCAAAAAATCTACAAATGCTTCAATTCCATTTTCGTAGTAATACGTCTCTTCTCGAGCATCACGTTCATCTTTGATAACAATTTTTAAGCCTTTTAATAAAAATGCTGACTCTCGAAGCCGCTCACTTAACGTTTCAAAATTATATCTTGTCACTGAAAACATAGTAGGGTCTGGTTTAAAGTGAATGATCGTTCCTGTCTTTCGAGTTTTCCCTTTCTTTTCAAGTGTAGTAACAGGTTTACCACCATTTTCAAAACGTTGGTAATACGTCTCACCATTTCGGTGAATCGTTACTTCTAACCACTCTGAAAGAGCATTTACAACAGAAGCACCAACACCATGTAGACCTCCACTTGACTTATATCCACCTTGTCCAAATTTCCCTCCTGCATGTAGAACAGTTAGAATAACCTCAGGAGTTGGTTTCCCCATACGATGCATACCCGTTGGCATACCACGTCCTTCGTCTCGAACACTTATACTATTATCATTATGTATTGTTACTTCAATTAAATTTCCATAACCAGATAATGCTTCATCAACAGCATTATCTACAATTTCGTACACGAGATGATGCAACCCTCTTGCATCAGTACTCCCAATATACATACCAGGGCGCTTACGCACTGCTTCAAGACCCTCGAGGACTTGAATTGCATCATCGTTATAATCAAAATTTAATTTCTTTGCCAAAAGCTTGATCTCCTTTCCCACTTCGAAACACATGTATATCTTACCATAAGAAACACTAACAGAACATACGTTTCCTTCCGAATCAAACAATCCTTTATTATATTTTATCTTTAATTATGAACAAAACCAATGTTCTAATCACATAATTAAAACAAAGTACCTATATTTGTTCCAAACTTAGTTCAAAAAATTATCCATGATATCCTTCTTTTTCCTTAAATTCCTTGTAAAAAAAGGTGGATATTTGATGAAATAAAAATTTTTTTAACTAATTAAGATTTAAATCTCCTTATTTAGGAAGTTCATTTCATATAATTTAACATAAAAATCAGCACATGATTTTCACTGAAAACTTGTTCACGACAAATATGAAATAGGCAGTATATCGATAGAAGGTTATTAAGTTTAAAATGAGTGAATACAAACTAGAGGATAACAATGTCGACTATTTCGAAAAATTCCATTTTATAAGTTACAATAAATTCATTGAAACGGTATTAACAAATTGATTCAATCAACAAACCATTATTGTTGATATATTGATAATCGTATTTTTTATTAAACGTATGTTCATATGACATATTCCAAATAATACATTTAAAGTATGTCAATTGTTTTAACGAATAGTTAATAGTTAAATTATCAAATTTGTAGCATTCACTGGGATATAGTTCATTACAATTAAACAAAGCCTCAACGTCTTCATCCAATGCAATTCCTCCCACTTTAAATTCGAAATGATAATATAGCTCTTTAAGTAAGGTAATGTATTCTGTAATTTTCCCCTTTAGAGGTCTTACTTCTTCAATATCAAACCCATCAAAAAGAAAATTAATTACTAGAGAATCTGATGATATTTGCTCTATATGTATTATTGTTCTTTTTTTCGGAGGTAAATGAACATAGGCATTAAGATTTATTGAATGATGATAGAATGTATTAGGTCCATCTGTATCAGAATAACCTTCAATAAAGTCATTTACTTTTTTATCAATCGTTTCATCAACTAGATCGATTGTTTGAATATCGCTTAAATTGTTAAGAATCACATTTATTGTAGTTTTCCTATCTTCTTTTATTTTTAATAGAAAGCTTACCTCTAAATATAAACCACCTTGTAACCAATCGGAGAACATACTTTCAATCCTCACTTCTAAAATTACTCAATATTTGAATAACGGTTTCTCATAAAACAACATTTTTAATTCAATTGATTCAAATGTGACATAACTATATGCAGTTTGTTCTGAATTGAATCTTTTAATATCGATGGTTTGATAGAAATAATAGACTTACCATAGCGTAAAAAATAGTCTGAAATAAAATCTTCTTCGTTCGGATTGTAGTAACCTGAAATTATATAATTATCAGCTGTTTTTTGAATTGACATCGAAGGATAATGCTCTTTGTCAAATAAATCCTTTCCTTTGTCTGTTACGACGACTGAGAACTGAATAGCATTTGCTTGCTTGTGATAATTATCTAATAGTGATAATAAATGCGCTAAGTTCATTGGCTGCTCATCTTCAACTACTTCCAATGATACAATTTTATCACAACGAAGATTCTGGACTTTTTGTTTATTGATATTGTAAATTTTAGAATACCATTGCCCGAATTTCGAATTAATTTTTATAAACTGACCTGTAATTTGAATTTCTTCCTTGTTTTTTAAATACGATACTTTATAGATCTTTTCGTCAATAATGCTTTGAATCAACTCCTTTAAGTAAGGATTGAAATTACTATGATTTGTAACTTCTAGGTTTATTATCTCTTGCATTTTCTCAATATTTTCTTTTACTTGATTTGGAAGGACTTGTTTGAATTTTTTCTCTAATTTACTTACTTCATATTCAAATGGTTTTGCTTTATATCCATTTAAAGTCAACATAGCAAAATAAATTGCAAACATTTCATCAACAGTAAAGGTAATCGGCGATAAAATACGATTATCTAATACAAAATACTTCCCATTCCTACCTTGTTCAGCGTATATTGGCATGCCTAATATTTCTAACGATTGAACGTCTCTAATCGCTGTACTTCTAGATATATTATACTTATCCATCAAATCCTTAAGGTTAAAAGTCCTTTTTTCATTTATAAATTGCAACATATTATTTAATCTCTCAGATTTATTCATATAAAAACTCCTTAAAAGGTGTCATTAGTTGATACCTTTTAAGTGTATTATAAAAGTATCAAAAATAACAGGAGGTCATTTTAATGACATTAGAGATTGCAGTTTTTTTATCTATGCATGGAAAAGCAAGTGAAGCAATTCATTTTTATAAGAAACATTTAAACGCTAAGGAGCTCATGTTAGTAACATATTCAGATATGGCAAAGCGTGATCGTTCACTTGTATTAACAGAGGAAAACAAAGATTATATTTCACATTCAGTACTTCAAATTGGAAAAACAAAACTAATGGTCGCCGAAGATACAATGGACCCTAATGAGACATATAATGTAGGCAATAATTTCTCTCTTTGTCTTCAAAGTGCGAACTTAACAGAAATACAAACGTTTTATAATAATTTAACAAGTGATGACAGAGTTCAAATTATAACCCCTCTTTCAAAAAATATATTCAGTGAAGCTTATGGCATTGTTCAAGATCCATTTGGCGTACAAATTCAGATGATGTATGATGAGCGATTACACTAATATTAGCAAGAATTATAGGTTATAAAGTAATCTGTATTATTTTGGTGATTTATATGAAAATTTAAAATATCATTACTCTTACTAAAGCAAAGTATAACTAATCAAAAAAAGGTGGCCAACATTAGTTGGTCACCTGAATTTATCACTTAAGCTCTTTCTAACATTCTTTCTAATGCTAAAGTTGCTAGTTTTGCTGTTTCTTCATTTACTTGAATAACGTTTTTCACTTCTCCATCTTTAAGTAACTCTAATGACCATAGTAAGTGTTCAATATCAATTCGATTCATTGTCAAACATGGACACATATTTGGATTTAATGAAACGATATTTTTATCTGGATGTTCTTGAATTATCCTCTTTACAAGATTCATTTCTGTACCAATTGCCCATTCAGAACCAGCAGGTGCTTGTTTTATCGTTTCAATGATGTTTTTAGTTGAACCATTGTAATCGGATTTCTGTACAACTTCCCAGCTACATTCTGGGTGAACAATAATATTCATATTTGGGTTTGTTTCTCGCAAATGCTCAATGTTTGCGACTGTGAAGTTTTCATGTACAGAGCAGTGACCCTTCCACAAAATCACTTTTGCATCTTCAAGTTTCCCATCACATTCAAATTGCTCGTTAATTGGATCCCAAACAGCCATTTCATGCAATTGAATTCCAAGATCATAAGCCGTATTGCGACCTAAATGTTGGTCAGGTAAGAAAAGGATGCGTTCCTTTTCAGATAATGCCCATTCAACCATTTCCTTCGCATTTGAAGATGTAACTGTCGCCCCACCATACTTTCCGACAAATGCTTTTATATCTGCAGTTGAGTTCACATACGTTAAAGGAATAATCGTATCACCGAATTGATCTTGCATCACTTTCCATGCAAGTTCTGTTTGATGAATGTTAGCCATATCAGCCATTGAACAGCCTGCTCTTAAGTCTGGTAAGATAACCTTTTGATTGTCATTCGTTAAAATATCAGCTGTTTCTGCCATAAAATGCACACCACAAAATACAATGAATTCAGCCTTTTCATTCTGTGCAGCCACTTGCGCAAGTTGAAGAGAGTCGCCTTTCACATCTGCAAATTGAATCACTTCATCCTTTTGATAATGATGTCCTGGAATAAACAATTTATCGCCAAAGTATTCTTTTATTTCAGCTACACGCTTTTCCATCTCTTCTCTTGACATTTCACGATACTTTTCAGGTAATGCTACTTGACTTTCTTGACTTAATACATCTAGTAAGCTCATAATTGGCCTCCTTAATAATGCTCATTAACGATTTATTATTTTGTATATTTTCGACTTTCCTTCAAGTTAAAGCTAATATCCAAGGCAGGTGCTGATTGTGTGATAAAGCCTAATGAAATATAATCAACATCAGTGTCTCGATAAGAAGCAATATTATCGAGAGTAATGCCGCCAGATATTTCTGTAATAATTGATTGAGGTACAAGCTTCGCGTAACGATCGGCTTCTTCAGGTGTACAGTTATCAAACATAATAATATCCGCTCCAGCTTGAACAGCTTCAATTACTTCATCCTGATTTTCTGTTTCGACTTCAATCTTTACCATATGACCTGTCTGTTCACGTAACATCTGTACAGCATTCGATATGCTTCCTGCAAAGGCAATATGATTATCCTTGAGCATAATACCATCGTATAGACCTTTCCGGTGATTAAATCCGCCTCCACACGTTACTGCATATTTCTCAAACATACGTAAACCGGGAAACGTTTTTCTCGTATCACATACTCGAATATCTGAATTATTAAGCTCATTTACTACTTTTTTCGTTATCGTTGCAATCCCACTCATATGTTGCAATAAATTTAGAATTACTCGTTCTCCAGTTAATAAATGCTCTACAGGACCTTCAATTGTAGCAATTCGTTCCCCTTTCTCAAGGGTATCTCCATCATGCTTATGAAGAGTTACATGAATTGAAGGATCTAATAATTGATAACCGACTTCAATGCATTTAACACCAGACAATATCCCTGATTGTTTAGCTAATAATTCTCCTTCTGTTCGACCAGCACCTTGGAATAGAAGTTGGTTCGTCACATCTCCTTCACCAATGTCCTCTAAGAAGAAAGCTTTGATTTGTTCTTGTATTTTTAACACATTCATCATAGATTCACTCCTGTAGCCGTTAGCATGTTTTGGACCGCTTCATCTTTTGATCGAATTAATCTACTTTGACGCCATCTTTCCACTTCATAAGGGATATCTTTTCTGAAATGAGCTCCCCGACTTTCTGTACGTTGCAAAGAAGACGTTGTAATAAGCCATCCTACTGTTAACATGTTGATGATTTCAGCTTGCTCTTGGTTTACGTTGTGTAAAGGTGTATTTATGAATTGAAGGTATGGCTGAAACCATTCTAATGCTTGCTGTAACTCCCTTTTTTCTCGAACAATCCCAACATATTTCATCATAATTTCTTGAATTTCTTTTTTACTCGGTAAATCGAGGTCGCTAATCTGTTGTTCATGTACTAAGACCTTCGGATATATAGGTGTCGTTGAAAGATTTGATTTCAAAATTGTATCTGCGCATTCAACGGCCATAACAACTCCTTCGAGTAATGAGTTACTCGCTAAACGGTTTGCTCCATGTACGCCTGTGCATGCGGTTTCACCAACAGCATATAATCCAGATAGGGATGTTTCACCACTATTATTTACGACAATCCCACCCATAATAAAATGAGCTCCAGGTGTTACTTGAAGTAAACTCTTTTCTACTATTAGTTGATGATCTTTACACATTTTTGAAATGGTCGGAAAACGATTATCAAAATCTTTTATTGATGATATGTCTAAGTAGACTTTCTCACCATTTTTTATTCGCTCAAAAATCGCTCTCGCGACAACATCTCTTGGAGCAAGATCTTGTAATGGATGAATGCCCTCCATCAAAAACTTACCGTTCTCTGTACGTAATCTAGCACCTTCTCCACGTACAGCCTCGGATATAAGACCAATAACTTTGTTACCTTTATAAAGTAAAGTTGGATGAAATTGAATAAATTCTAAATCTGCTAGCCCAACGCCTGCACGATAAGCAAGCGCCATCCCATCACCTGTTAGTGAAACATCATTTGAGCTATATGGATACAAACTTCCACAACCACCAGTAGCAAGGATGACATGTGTAGCATAGATATGTTCAACTTTATTACATTCATTCAATACCGATACGCCAATACAACGCCCATTTTCTACATTTAAATCAAGTACCATTTTATCTTCAATTATAGGTATCTCTTTCTCAATCTCTTCCTTAAGAAAAGACATCATGCCTTTTCCGGTCGCATCTCCACCGATATGCAATATACGTGGCAAAGAATGTGCGCCTTCCATTCCCATGGCAAGTTCATTATTCAACGTCTTATCGAAGCTCATTCCATCTGAAATTAGGTCGTTTACGATTTGTAGCCCTTTTTTGACAAGGACTTCTGTTTGTAAAGGATCATTGTGAAAACGTCCTGCTTTCATTGTATCTTCAAAGTGGTTTTTCCAACTATCATGTTTAGCTAGCGCTGCTGCAATTCCACCTTGTGCACGAACTGAATTACTATTATCATGTTTACCCTTTGTGATAATTTGCACATTCAAGTGAGAAGATAACTGGCGAGCTATCATGAATGCAGCAATCCCACTGCCGACAATGAGTACATCAATATTCCGTTCAGGGTTCATTAAAATCCCTCCGTCTATCCGTGATGTGTATTGTCATATATACGTAATTTTCACGAAATGTTAACAAAAATGGGTTGATCATTTTTCATTTAAGTTGTCGTGTGTCTTGACACTTATATTTACACATTATTAAACTATTGACAAGTGTTTTTATTTGTATTTGAAATTTCTTTATTTTACAACTTCAACACTACAAACGAAGCGAGGTATAAAATGACCTATTTTGATTATGCAGCCACAACACCAATGAGTGAAAAAGCAATACAAGCCTATCAATTATGTGCAACAAATTTTTTTGGAAACCCAAGTAGCTTACATGATGTTGGTTCTTCAGCAAATAATGTACTTGAACAATGCCGACAAAAACTTGCACAAGCACTACATGTTGAAGCTGAGAGTATATATTTTACAAGTGGAGGATCAGAAGCAACTAAACTTGTGATCTTGTCCGCTATAAAAGCGAGAATGCATCGCGGTAAACATCTGATCACTTCTGAACTGGAACACTCATCTGTATTAAACATCTTTTCATTACTAGAAGGTGAAGGGTTTGAAGTGACCTATTTAAAACCTGATTATAATGGGGAAATTGATTTATTATCCTTAAAAGCAGCGATTAGACACGACACGATTTTAGCTTCTATCCAACATGTTAACTCAGAGATCGGTGTGATTCAGAATATTGCAGAACTTGGGAAGATACTTGATTCCCATGATATTTTTTTTCATAGTGATTGCGTACAATCTTTTGGAAAAATACCTCTCCACGTTGATGAATTACACGTTGATGCAATATCAATCTCAAGTCATAAAATATACGGACCTAAAGGGTGTGGAGCATGTTATCTATCGCCAAAACAAACGTGGAAGCCAATCATCCCACACACAACACATGAACATGGACTTAGACCTGGTACGGTAGATGTGCCAAGTATTGCTGCTTTTGCAACAGCAGTTGAAGAACGAATCGAGGTTATGCATGACGAGTTTAATAAAGTTGAACAATTGCGAGAGCATTTTTTAACTCAATTGAAGAAAAATGTACCTCAAACCGTTTGTGAAGGGAACTCATTATCTCAACTCCCACATATAATTGGGCTTAGAATTCCGTCTATAGAAGGACAGTATATGATGGCTGAATGTAATCGCAAAGGAATAGCCATTGCTACAGGAAGTGCATGCCATATTGATATGCAAAGTCCGTCATCAACAATGACTGCGATCGGTCACTCAAAAGATGAGGCAAAAGAATTCTTCCGTGTTACTTTAGGCAAACATACTATCGAAGCTTCAATCAATCATTTAGTAGACATTATCAAACAAGTTGCTAAACAGTTTTATTAAAAGTATCAGTAAGGACAGTATATCTATAGAAAAAATGGGAGGCATAATCGTGATATGCTCTCCCTTCTTAAATCTTTATTTCGTTAATGCATGTTCAACTTTAATACAACGATTCATTATTACTGTTATATCATGCTCCTTCAAATAAGTGTACGCATCTTCATTTTCGACACCAAGTTGAGCCCAAAACACGTCAGCACCAATTTCAACCGCTTCCTTCGCAATTTCAGGTAAAAATTCACTACGTCGAAATACATTTACAATTTCGACATGCCCTTCAATTTCTCTCAATGAACGAACAGCCTTAATACCGAAAATTTCGTCTGCCTTTGGGTTAACTGGAATGATCTCGTACCCATTATCTAACATTGCTTTGGATACCATGTAAGATGTTCGTTCTGGATTATCAGATAGTCCGACAACTGCAATGCGTTTTTTTTCCTTTAAAATTTGACCAATTTGTTCACGTGTTGGATTTTCAATTGCCATTACGATTACTCCTTTCACTTACGCTATATATTAAATTATCTTCTATTATCATACATGATTCAAGCTTTGCAATACATCTACATATAACTATAAAACCAAACCCCCTTCTATGTGTTTTAGAAGGAGGCATAATAATCAACTATTCTTTCCTTTAATTACTAGAGTCACTTTGTTGTATAAATCGATCAATATCATTCCAAATATTATCACTAGCAAAATAACGACTCCACGTTGCTACACCAGCAAGGTCATATTTGTCAAAAAGTTTCACCCTTTTTTCTAGTGAAATCGCATCTTCAATCCAAACTTTATAAGTAGCTTTTTCTTCCTCAATGTATATTTCTGCGTAATTCTGACCACTATCTTCATCATATATTAGATCAAGGTTGTGTTCTGAGATCCATTGTTGAATGCTATCCATTGAATAAGCCTTCGAAGAAACTTCAATATTACCATTCTCTGTTTCTTGTTCTTTCCATAAACGTGTATATAATGGCATAGCTAAAATAAGTCGATCATTGGGTACAACTTCAAGAAGTTTTTGTAAGTTATTTTCAACCCAAGGCAAGCTTGATACACTTCCTGAAATTGGACTTGAACCCCAATGTTCATCATATGCCATAACAATAAGGTAATCGACAATTGTTGCTAGTTTCTCTCGTTCATAGAACATTGACCAATTTCCACTACCCGAAATAAATGTAATGTCCATTGAAACGGTAAGGCCAGCTTGATGCATACGTGCACTTAATTCCCTCATAAATTGTGTTACGAGCGGTCCATCTTGTACATTTACATTCTCAAAGTCAACATTAATTCCATCTAAATTATAAGTTTGACTATATTCGAGAAGCTGCCTAATTACTTTTTGGCGGGTATCATAAGATTGAAGAACTTCATGAGTACGTTGTGGATCGAAATCATTTGAAAATAACGCCCAGACGTGGTAACCATTTTGCTTTGCCCACTCAACATATGAATAGGATGCGTTATTACGAACGTTCCCTTCATTATTTGATAGCGAGAACCAAGTTGGCGATACAACATTCACTCCTGCCATATCAGGAAGATTCTCTGTCTTAGGATTTGTCGAATACACTGCCTCCCACGTAAGGTTTACTGGAGTATCTAATTCTGACAATGGAATCGTTTTTTCTTCCAATTCAAATACATGTGTATATGATTCTTGAATTTCTAAAGCTTTTTTTGGAATAAAACCTCTAACTCCTTGAGAGGTTGTAACATAGTAAAAGTCATCATCATCTTCTTCAACTTGTACGATTTCCCCTGCTTCCAACTCAACTATATAAGAAGATGTTTTCGTTTGCTCCGTTCGAACACGTTTATCATGTTTATTTAGATCATCTTTAACAATTGCTGGTAAAACCTTTTCTCCATTTATTTGAACGATTACTGCACCAGTTTCTTCTTTATAATTCATTTGAAATCCATATAGCGGTTCAAGTGGTTTTGTATTCACATAGACAGACCCGTTATCGGAAATTATAACTGGAGCTTCTAACGGGAACGGCTCCTCATTCAAAAAATATTGTAATTCTTCGTTCTTGTATTGAATAACTTTATCCTTTGTAGTTACAATTACAGAGTTATTACTCTCTTCAAAATAAATACTGTCATCAATTTGTTCTTGTAAAAATTGAATTGGCACATATATGTCTCCATTCATGAGTTTAGCTTGCCTCTCATATATCCCACCCTTATATATTATAGGATGTTCTTTTTTAAACCCAGATACCTGTTCATTAGAAGGAAATGGGTAGAATAGTAGAATGATAGCTGAAGCTGATAATATGATTGATAACACTACACCAAACACGAGACCCCTCTTCGGTGCATGTTTTCGTGTGTTTATTTCAATTTGTGACATTATTTCCCCTCCTTATTCAATCCTATAGCAGTTTATACAATATGAGAAGTGTAAACTGTTGCTATATTTATCATAAGTTTACGTTTTATCAATAACATATATAGGGGTAGCCCATTATCATTTGGAAGAAAATAATTATCTTCCTCGTTAAAATTCATGGTACAATGAAACATGCCTATCCATACATATATGATTTTAAATTTTTAAAGGAGTATAAAATATGACTACAATCTTGATCATTTTTTTACTCGCTTATTTACTAGGTTCAATACCTTCAGGACTAATTGTCGGTAAAGTTTGGTTTAATAAGGATATTCGTGAGCATGGAAGCGGAAATCTAGGTGCTACAAATACTTTTCGTATATTAGGTCTTAAAGCGGGTTTTATCGTTACAATTGCAGATATTTTGAAAGGAACTCTTGCGGCATCCTTACCTTTGTGGTTCGGAAGTGAACTTCACCTTCTTTTAGCAGGTATCGGCGCTGTTATCGGACACACATTTCCGATCTTCGCCAATTTTCGAGGTGGAAAAGCTGTTGCCACATCTGCAGGTGTTCTTTTAGCTTATGATCCTATTCTTTTTCTTATAATTCTCATTAGTTTTTTTATCGTATTATACTTATCAAAGTATGTTTCACTTTCATCTATGATTGCAGGAATACCAGGAATTATCTACAGTATTATTATCGCAGATTGGCCACTAGTGTCTATGATTACTATTCTGGAAATATTTGTTGTGTATCGCCATCGAGCAAATATTAGCCGAATTATCAATAAAACAGAGCCTAAAATAAAATGGATGTAAAAAATACTTGCTTAATAGATAACCCTTTTGTTATAGTGTAAAAGTATTACGATACTAATTAAATATGCAGAACCGCAAGGGGAGCCGTTATGGCTGAGAGTGAATTATTTCGTTCAGACCCTTTGAACCTGCTTAACGGTAGGGATGTGGCTTCTGATGGAATGAAAGACAATGCAGGTCCATCACGCCACCTGTGTTGTCTTTTTTGATGCGTTTTAATACATAAAAAGACAACCAACATTTACAGCTATTTACGGCTCAGCCCTTTTGTTGTTTCTGCGTCTGGAGGACTAACATGTTAAAAAATAAACCGCTTATTTTTCTTCTTGAGATTGCAATTTTGTCGGCGGCAGCATTTGTTTTAGAGCTTTTTTCATTCCAACCATGGCCACAAGGAGGTAGCGTCTCACTTTCAATGATACCAGTCTTTTTAGTTGCCTTTCGTTGGGGGTTAAGTGGTGGTCTATTCGCTGGACTCATCTTAGGTCTCTTGAATATGATGTTTGGAGGATATATCGCAACTCCAGTACAAGCATTCTTAGATTATATCGCGGCATTTTCATTACTTGGAATAGCTGGCTTATTTGCAAAACCAGCTATGAAACAATTAAAACAAAATAATAAAGAGCTTGCTGCGCTCTACGTCACTGCAGGTGTTCTATTAGCAAGCTTTTTACGTTTCCTTTGTCACTTTACAGCAGGTGTTGTCTTCTTTGGAGAATATGCACCAGAAGGAACACCAGTGTGGTTATATTCTTTACTTTACAATGGTTCATTTATGCTACCAATCTTTGTAATAGGTGCTATTGTAATGAATGTATTAGTACTTAATTCATCTCGCCTTTTCCAACGTACGTCTTCAAATCAAGCACAAATGTAAATGTTCAATTTTTATTAAACTCTCACATTTTCGTGAGAGTTTTTTTATTTGTCCTCTCTAAAAAAACGACCTCTCAGATCGACTTGTAAGAGGTCTTTTGTTGATTATCAATATAATTGGATTCAAACATTATAATTCCTCTTATAATCGAATTTCACTTCTTATATCACACGCTGGTATTTACAAGAACATTTTCTCGTAAAATTCAAATCTATCAGTTATAATAGTTCCATGAAACATATATTTCACGGAACTATAGTGCATTAATTATGCACTTTCATATAGTTCTCAGCTAAGAGGGTTTAATATGACGATATTTAATTCAATTAACGCAACAAACAATATAAATGTATTACCTACAGACAACAACTATATAGAATTTGAGAAAACTTATCGTTATTTTTCTCAAATGCCTCAGTTTATCCAAGGCTACTTAGTTAGTCGCATTTCTTTAAATTATTCAACAAATACAATTCAACGTTACATCTATGATTTCAAATTTTTCTTCGACTATGTTATACAACGTGCTGGAATTCAAATCAATTCAATAGATATTTCATTAGATGACTTTACTTCACTTCAACCTTCTGGAGTTAAGAATTACATACATTATTTAGCAATCGAACGAAAGAACAATCCAAAAACGATTAACAGAAAAATTTCCGCTTTAAAGTCAGTATTTACCTATTTGCAACAACAAAATCAAGTTAAAAGTAACCCGATTGAAGGAATCGAAAGACCAAAGGTAGGACGGTCTGAACCTATATATTTAACTAAACAGGAATGTAACGATTTACTTACATTTATAAAGAAAATGGAGTACTGCAAATCAGAAAGAGAAAAAACATATCAACAAATGTTTATGAATAGAGACATTGCAATTATTCATTTGATGATGATGACAGGATTGCGGATATCGGAACTATGTAGTTTACAAATGAATAACCTATCATGGGAACGAAAAGAAATAACAGTTATCGGAAAAGGAAGCAAACAAAGAAGTATCCCTATAACAGAGGAAACAATAAAAAATTTAAAGAACTATTTAGAGGAGCTTAATGAAGATATTAGACCGAAGAAAACTACTGATCCATTTTTTGTTGGTTATGACTTTAAACAAAAGAAAATCAAGAGCGGAATCTCGGTTAGTGCGGTTCAAAAAATGATCAGCCGGCATTTAGAACGAGCAAAAGAATCCCTCCCCTTTCTAACTTATAAACATATTACTGCTCATAAGTTGCGACACAGCTTTGCAACAGAGCTTGCGAAACAAGGTGTTGATGTATTAACGATCCAAAACTTATTAGGCCATGAATCAGTCGCCACAACGCAAATCTATGCACATATTCAAAGAGAAACCAAAATGAAGGCAATCGCTCTGTTGAATTAGTAGAGTGGGGCTATGACAAATCGCTTAGTACACGCCCATTACAACAAGTTTTGAATGCTGACTTATCAATATTGTATACGTTCAAATGTTATTATGTTATTAGGAAAATTCAATTCTCTCTATTCTACAAATGTATATAATTAATTAGTCAGACTAACATTAATAGAAATAAACTCTATTATCTGTATTAAAATCTTAACTGAATAGAATTAATTCATTTATTACACAGTAAACTTTGTCCAATCTAATTTTAGCAATTCCTTCATATCCATTAGATTATGAAGGAATCGCACTCTAACTAGTTAACATAATATTGTTATGGTATACTTATTTGTAGTATATCCCTATTTTTTTGATTTAATAGTGCGGACTTTAGAAATATACATACTTCTCGATACGACAGCTGAAACAATTACAGCTAAAATGATTAATTTTTTCTTCATAATAGTTCACCTTCTTATTTTTATAGTTATAAATTGTTAATCTCATTTATTAGTAGATTATTTATTGTAGTAATACTTCTATTGAATAACTAAGAAACGTAATTTAAGACGTCTTGTTCGGAAACAGTCACGATTACTCCATCCATATTGTTACCTGAAATTTCAAAAGGGGTATTTGTTGGTACTTTAACAGTGCAAGCTTGTGAAATATTGTAGTAATATACAGTGTATTTATGTCCATTCACTATAACAGATACGGACTCTTCTTCTTTTAAATAATCTAGATATTCTTCCAAAACAATATTTTTTTCTTGCATAATGGCACTGTGAGGCAAACCAACATAGCGAATATGCCAAGGTTCATATTGAATACCCGTTATGTCTGTTTTATCTTTGGGATAGCGTAAAATAAAACCATATTTCCATGCATTTTTTTCAATCCACTCTCCTTCTGGCGCGTGAATCATTTTCATTTTGGTTGAACCCACATCAAGTGATAAACCGGCATTATGTTCGCTATACCCTGGAGGCATTGCAATGTTAGAACCCATCTCTTTATAAAGTCTATTTTGCTCATCGAATCCTCGAAAACCACTATTAATTGTAAAATTCCGCACTCCCTCGCTTCTAGCATCTTGCACCAGTTGAGAAAATTTTTGTGCAACATCCCTTGATAACTCAATTTTTCTATTATTCAGTTTGTATCTCTGTTTTAATTCTTTAGACTTAAATAAGTTAACAATGTCTGATTTCACACTTTCTTCACGAACAGGATATTGAGAATTAATTAATAATAAATTCCCTTGATAAACCTGTGATTTTATTAGTGTTTTTTCTACCATGTTATTCTGTACATTTCTATCATCCACTTCTAGTACGATCTCATCATTATTATCTATATAATCATTATTTACATGATTTTCAAAAACAGGTTCGACAGCTACTTTTTTAGCTGCAATACCTAGACATATTATTAAAACGATAAAATATCCCCACTCAGTCATGCTATGTCTCCTCCTTAAGTAGATTAAATGATATATTGACCAAAGGGTTAAAATACCTATAGAAGCAACGCCTAACTTACTACTAATATACTAGAAAAATATTAATTTTTGGTTTATATAACTATGAAGAACTTCTTAAGATTCTTTTAAGGTAATACTATAAATATTAATGAAATTCATCAAAATTATAGCAACCTAGAAATTCCATTAAGTATGCTGTACCTGCTTTAATCATGAAATTTAGCTATAAAAAAACACCTACAATTATAGGTGTTTTTTTTTCGTATTTTTAACTAGACGACTTTCTTTCAAATCAACAACAATCAATGATGAGAAAAACATATCAACAAAAAAGAAGGTCACCATTACTATTTAAGTATCTTTATGAGAGTACAACATGCATTGTATAATTTTTTTGTCTGATATTTTTAAGACTCTTTTGCAATAAGTTAACACCTTTTCTCTGTGCGTAATAACAATTATAGTTCTCTATTCCACAAAAGACACAAGACTAATCATAACATTAGTTGATCGACTGAAAAAAATCGTATAGTTTGATCTATTGTTCATCATTAAAAACATCTCTAATACTATGTTTGTAACTATATATCGTTATTAGAAAATAACTAATAAATATAATTACAACAATGATGCTTGGAACCGTTACATTATAAATAAAGCTCACTTTATCAACATATACTTTAAGTTTGTGTCCAAACCTAATAACAAATGTATACAGAACTACGGCACTCCCCAATAGAGAAATGACCCCTGGTAACCCAAAGTAGATTGTAATCTGTTTGTTTATGAGCTTATTCAAGTCTTTTTGAGAAACTCCCATTTTATGTAGGATATCAAATCTATTTTTACCTTCTATCGAGTCTGTTAACTGCTGTAATGCTAAAATTGTCAGACTTATAATTAAAAATATAATACCTATATATATTCCTAAAAGTCTCGTTGTTATAGAACTAAACATAACTAGATTAGTTTCAGCTGTTTTAAATCTTATTGGATTAATAATTTCTACAAAATCATTATCATCATACTTATCATATAAATATTCATATTTCTCTTTAAATTCTCCCTGTATAATGGAAGGCAATTTAATACTTAGGTCATAATCAACTGGCTCTTTTGTATGAATAAAATATTTTGTTAATGCGATTTTTAAATTATTGGTAATGTCATCTGGAAATACAAGTATACTTTGTGTATTTAAATTATATATATATTCATCAAGTGATTCATTATAGATTTTATTGGAATTCAACTTTAAACCCTTATCATTGATAATAAGTTGTTCTGTTTTAAACTTTTCTAATATCGTTGCTCTATCTACCTCATGACTTAAATGCATAACGAATTCATCATTGCCTAATTTTATTGGTTCATACCCCTGCATTTTTCTTAATTGGTTATAATCACTTAAGCCTACTGCTAATCTTGGATAGTCGAATTTATTTACCCTTGTTTCATCATTGTTAAAATCTGTTTCCCAAATGAAATACTGCTCCAACTGAAGACTTTCTTTAATGGCAATATTGTTATCTTCTAATATTTTATCTACAAAACTGTAGTCTATTTTGGGTATATCTTCTAATTTATCAATAGATGTATATCTATTGTTAATTTTAATATCAAATTGTGTCCTCTGTGTTAGAAATCCTTCTGATAGATCTGCTAGAATAGGAGCCAGAACAAATCCACTAAGAGCAACTATCAAAGTGATAGTTATAGTAGCCATAGTCCTTGCATTACTCGAAATTTTTTGTAATAGATTACCGATTAATACTAAATTTAAGTTTGAATACTTATACTTTTTTGATTTAGATTTAATGATAATGACTATATTTGACATCGTGTGATAAGTTGCATAAATTGCCACGATAATACTTAAAAATATAAAAATTTGATTAAGATTACTTTCATAATAAGGAATATCACCATTAAATGATCTCCCAATCTGAAAGAACCTTTTCAAAAATATATAAGCAGTGCCGTAGCTGACAATAGCAACTATTGATGTCATGATATAAAAGATTTTACCGTGAAGATTTCCTTCTGTTTTCTTATCATCTACAAGTAAATCTATTAACTGCCACCTTGATAATTTTCTAATATTAAGAAAACCAATTAAGGTGTATATAATCAAAAAGAAAAATAGTGTTCTTACTGCTGTATCAGGATAAAATACTATACTAAATTTAAAAGTATCACTGATTGATAATACAATTAAGGTTGTTAGTACTCCTGATAACAATGTCCCCACTAAGTTTCCAACTACAACAGCCAATAATCCTAACATTAAAGTTTCTATAAAAAAAAGAAAAGCTACTTTTGTTTGTTGCATTCCTAAAATCATATAAATCGATAACTCTTTTACTCTTCTTTTTAGCATATGTTTATTGACATAGTTAATAAGTACTAATAATGATATCGTAATAATATATGTTGCATATTTTATCCATGTATAAAATATATCGAAATTAAATTGATTTGCTTCTTCTAATAAACTATTTTTTGAACTTGTCAAAGACATAAAAGCAAAAAACAAACTAGAACTTAAACTAATGGTTATAAAATATATGAGGTAATCTTTAAATGTTTTTGTGAAATTTTTCTTAATTAATTTTGAATACACTCTATATCACCCTCTTACCTTATATCAGCCATTATTTTAAGTATTTGTTGTAAAAATACTTCGTTATTGTTGTCACCTTTAATTATTTCATCATGAATTTTTCCATCTTTCATAAAAATAAATCTGTCACAATAACTAGAAGCAATAGGGTCATGTGTAACCATCAAAATAGTTGCATTTAGTTTTTTATTCATGTTATCTAGCGTTGTTAACAATGTCTTAGCCGCTTCTGAATCTAATGCACCTGTAGGCTCATCCGCTAATATTAATGAAGGTTGCGAGACAATAGCTCTCGCACATGCTGTTCGTTGTTTTTGTCCACCTGAAACTTGTACAGGATATTTATCTAAAATATCCTGTATATTAAACTTTCTAGCAATATCATAAACTAATTCCTCTATTTTAGTCTCATCTGTTCCTTTAATTGTAAGTGCTATTGCAATATTCTCTCCTATTGTCAATGAGTCTAGCAACTTGAAATCTTGAAATATAAAACCTAAATATTCTCGTCTGAATTCAGCTAAATTTTTACGTTTGATACTAGTTATTAACTTGTCTTTAATATATATTTCTCCCCTAGTAACTGTATCAATAGATGAAATTACATTTAAAAGTGTCGTTTTACCACACCCTGATGGCCCCATTACTCCTACAAATTGATTTTCAATAATTTGTAGACTGATACCATCAATAGCTTTAACAATATTCTCTTTCTTGCCATAATATTTTTGAATATTGTCTACTCTTAATACCTCTTTCATCTAACTAAGCTCCTTTAACTGATTTGAATTGTTATATAAATAGTGTTTGATTATAAATTTCCATGATTAACTTTACATATATTAACATAAATTATTAAATTATGGTTTTCAATGAAATTTATTATATTTCACAAATTGAATCAATTTCATAAATTCAAAGCCTTGCGGCTCAAGGTTTCTAAGACATAGAAAAAGGAGTACCTCCCTAAATGTCGAATGAGTAAGCGACAAAACCAACTCTTTACAAACAAAAGGGAGACTCCTTATGACTACTATACGACAAATATGCTTCTTTGACCTGCAAGATTTATATGATTTAGAACCTACCAAGCGATTTGAAGCAATTTTTTCAGAAATTGATATTGATCCTCTTATCTATGCTGTATCTAAAAAATCAATTTACGGCGCACCTACGTCTT